>CAYVWS010000001.1:0-45486 GCA_964455535.1 uncultured Ignavibacteriales bacterium
GGGTTGGTGCCAATCACCGCGCCATGCGAGATTTTCACATTCTTGCCAAGCTGCGCGCCGGGAGCGAGCAAAACATTTGACGCGATCCGACAGCCGTCGCCGACTATGACACTCTCTTCGACAATGGTATTCGGCCCTATGGAAACGTCGTTTCCAATCTGAGCTTTCGGCGATATGACCGCGCTGGCATGGATGGCGCTCATCGGTCCACCACCATGGCCATGAAATCTGCGTTGGCGACCAGCGCGTCATCGACGAACGCTTCGCCGGTCATCTTGCACGTGTTGCGGCGAAACGCCTGCATCTTGAGTTCAAACCGAAGCTGATCCCCCGGCAGAACCGGCCTGCGGAACTTGGCATTATCGATCGACATGAAATACACTACTTTCGTCTGCGGGTTCTCGACAGCATTCAGAAGCAGAATGCCTCCCGCCTGCGCCATCGCTTCGAGTATCAGCACTCCCGGCATGATCGGATGATCGGGGAAATGTCCCTGAAAGAACGGTTCGTTGATTGTGACATTCTTGATGACTGTCACGCTCTTGTCCGGTTCCAGATCGATGACCCGGTCGATCAGCAGGAAGGGATACCGATGCGGCATGATTTTGAGAATTGACTGAATATCGTAGAAGGCGTTCTTGCTCCCCGAAGGAAATCGCTGCGCCATCTTTTTCTTTTTGTACAGTTCGCGCATCCGTCGGGCCAACGCCACATTGGCTTTGTGACCAGATCGGGCCGCCAAGACATGACCTTTGAACGGCGCACCGATCAACGCCAGATCGCCGAGCAAATCAAGTGTCTTGTGTCGCACCGGCTCATTGTGAAACCGGAGCGGAATGTCGTTGATGATGCCCGTCTCGCCGACGAACGCATCGCCTTTGATATCGAGCGCACGGCGAATGCGGTCGACTTCGACCTGCCCCTGATCGGAATCATAGATGACGACCGCGTTATCCAAGCTTCCGCCGCGGATCAGACCGTGCGACTTGAGCATCTCGACTTCGGACAGAAAACAAAACGTCCGCGCCGGCGCGAATTCTTCAACAAACTCCGAATCCAAATCCTGAAGCGTCGTGTATTGCGTGCCCAGCGACGGATTCTTGTAGTCGATCAGAAAAGTAATGCGAAGATCATCCGACGGCGTCACTACCAGATCGACGGCCCGATCGGGCTCGGCATACGACATCGGCGCATCAATTTCCAAAAAGAACTTGTCGACCGGCTGGTTTTCAATGCCGGCCTCCAGAATCCTGTCGACAAACGGACGCGCCGAGCCATCGCACACCGGCGGCTCGTTGTTGTCAAGCTCGACTTCGATATTGTCAATCTGCAACCCGGCAATCGCGGCCAGCACATGCTCAACCGTGTGAACTTTTGCCTCGCCCTGCTGAAGGGTCGTTCCGCGCGAGATATCGACAACATGGTCAATATCGGCCATCACACTCGGCGACCCCGGAAGATCGACCCGCGTGAACTTGATCCCGGAATCGGGCGCAGCCGGCTTAAACGTCAGATGACAGGCGTTTCCGGTATGTAACCCGATGCCTGACAAAGAGATCGACTTGGCGATGGTTCGTTGTTTGGAGAACATTGTTCCTTATGTCCGCTAAGTTGGCGGAGTATACGGACTTTCCCCAAACCGTTCAAGCTGTTTTTGCAGCTTGATAGATGTAAGCTTCGGCGTCGCAAACAAAAAGCCCGCCGTGTGGCGGGCTTGAATTCAAATGACGTCGATGTTACTAATCCTTCATCGACGCCAAAAACTTCTTGTTGTTCTTGGCCTTTTTCAGACGGTCGATCAAGAATTCCATCGCTTCGACCGGATTCATTTCAGAAAGGAACTTGCGCAGGATCCATACTTTCTGAAGCGTATCCTCCGGAATCAGCAACTCTTCTTTTCGCGTCGAGGAACGATTGATATCCATCGCGGGGAAGATTCGGCGATCAGCCAGACGGCGGTCAAGCACCAATTCCATGTTGCCGGTGCCTTTGAATTCTTCGAAAATGACTTCGTCCATTCGCGAACCGGTTTCGATCAGCGCCGTGGCAACGATAGAGAGCGAACCGCCCTCTTCAATATTACGCGCCGCGCCGAAGAATCTTTTTGGTTTGTGCAGTGCATTGGAGTCAACACCACCGGAGAGAATCTTGCCCGAGTGCGGCACGACCGCGTTATGCGCGCGGGCCAAACGCGTGATCGAGTCGAGCAGAATGACCACGTCATGTTTGTGTTCAGTCAAACGCTTGGCTTTCTCGAGCACCATCTTGGCAACCTGCACATGGCGTTCGGCGGGCTCATCGAATGTCGACGACACTACTTCGCCCTTCACCGAGCGACGCATATCGGTCACTTCTTCGGGGCGTTCGTCGATCAGGAGCACTATCAGTTTGACTTCCGGATGATTCGTGGTAATCGATTGGGCGATCTTCTGCAGAATAATCGTCTTACCGGCTTTCGGCGGCGAGGTAATCAGCGCTCGCTGCCCTTTGCCGATCGGACACATCAGATCGATCACACGCGTTGTCAGATCATCGGGATTGGACTCCAGCAGGAACGGCACATTCGGATAGAGCGGCGTCAGGTTATCGAAAAGCGTTTTGTGCTTGGCGACATCCGGATTTTCGTAGTTGACCGTTTCAATTTTCAAAAGCGCAAAGTATCGCTCGTTATCTTTGGGCGGGCGCACCTGACCGTTGATCGTGTCACCGGTGCGCAGATCGAAGCGCTTGATTTGCGACGGCGACACATAGATATCATCCGGTCCGGGCAAATAGTTGTAATCAGGAGAGCGGAGAAAACCGTACCCCTCTTCCATGATTTCAAGCACTCCTTCGGCGAAGATCGCGCCGTTGGAGTTAGAGCGGCTCTCCATGATCTTGTAAATCAGTTCCTGTTTGCGAAGCCCCGATACACCGGGGATATCGAGATCCTCGGCCGTCTTCAAAAGCTCGGCTATTGTTTTCGTTTTCAGTTCAGCCAGTTCGACATTCTCAGCCATGACAATACTCACCCTCTCTTACGGGCGCCGCGACGAACCGGCTCTTCATCGAGCAGCTCAACCGGGGCATCTCCCCACAATTTTTCAAGCGCATAAAAGCGCCGCGTTGGTTCATAAAATACGTGCACTACAATATCAGTATAGTCCAACAGGACCCAATTCCCTTGTCTGACGCCCTCGGTAATAACCGGCTTATGCCCTTCGAGCCGCAGACCATCTTCAATCCCCTCGGCAATGGCCCGTACATGCACATTTGCGGTTCCGGATACAATCACAAAGTAATCGCACACGGAGGAGATCGATTTCAATTTCAGGATCTTGACGTCAAACCCTTTTTTGTCCAGGGCGAGTCTTCCGGCGAGGCGGGCGCGGGACAGTGCGGACTGCGTTCTCAAGTTTTCCCTTGCAGCTCCTTCTCGGTAGCCGATGACAACGACAAGCGTCGATAGTCGTCACCCAGCACCAGGGTTAATGAAACATTTTTGCTGTTATGTTCAAGCGGCAGGTAGGTCACCTGACCTTCCGAAAGTCCGATTCGTCTGGCAACGGCGTCGGCGGCCGCACGGTTGACATCGCGAGCCACCAGAAATGAATGCTGCACCTTGCGCGCGCTGAACCTGGTGGTGTCCACCACCGCAAAGCTCAAACGGGCATCGGCCGACTTGTTGAGTAGTCCTGTTACCACCTTGTTAAGCGTCGGGTCGGTGGTCGCATTCACGATCTGAAGTCTCACCGTCGCTTCCGGACCGGCCAGTGAGCGCGAGACAGAGCGCGTCGTGCCGATACCGAACCAGCCGATATAGCCGAGCCCGGCAACCAGCAGGGTCAAACAGGCGGCGTCGAAAATAATACGTCCAACGCGAGGTCGTTTCGAATCGGCCTTGAGTTGAGATAAGTCAGTGTGTGAGTCGTTGTGAGAATCGATCATTCGTAAACGAGGGTAGGAATCGGCGGCGGAATTAGATCATTCCGGACCGAACAGGTTTGCAGGATTGCGTACTCCTCTATATGACGATGGCCAATCCAGGCCGTTGATTGTCTGAAAGCTTACTGACATAGAGACATTCTTGCTCGGGCGATAATCCAGCCAGAAGCTCGGCAACAAGTTCACACCCTGCCCGGGGGTTGTCAGATTGCCGCTGATCCCGTGAGCCACACCCAGGTCAACCATCAGATTGAGCTTGGACGAAAACGGATACATCATGCTCGTGTGGAGCATCCCCATCGAGCCGCTGTACGCTCCGCCGGACAGGTACGAAACCGAATAGCTATTCGACCAACGAATCTTCGAAAGATCGACCAGACTAAAAAGCGCTTTGCTTGTCTTCATGCCGACCGGGTTCATCGAGGAAACGTCCTGTAGGGTCGCACGATCCACATGCTGGGCCGATACCGAAACGCCCAACAGCAGAGTCGCCAGCGAGATGATGATCTTTTTCATATTGGAATTCCGCTTTCTGTACGCTCAGTAAACCACCGAATGCTCTATTCGTCAACCAAAATCGGATATTGTTTCCGATCAATCGGGCCAACCGATTTTCCTTCCGCGTCTTATACGACGCTCAATACACTTCTATATCAAACAATATCGGCTATTTCTTGGCGAATTTGGATTCAAGCACAGCAAGGTCGTCAGTCGAGTTTACCCCCAGCACCTCATCGGGACGCTCCGCCTTGACGACCGATACTCGCAAGCCCTTGCGATTAAATATCTTAACCACATCGGTCAAGTAGTATTCTTTCTGCGCGTTGTCGTTACCGAGCGTATCGATGACTTCGAACAACTTTTGGTTATTGAAGCAAAACGTTCCGGAATTGACTTCGGCGATTTGCCTAATGTCTTCGCTGGCGTCCTTGTGTTCTATGATATCCAAAAGTTGATCGGGCTGGACGCCTCGGACAATTCGCCCGTAACCGGTCGGATCGGGAAAAACAGCCGAAAGGCAGGTTCCTGCCGCGCCGGTGTGCCGATGAACATCGAACAAGTGATTGATCGATTCGAGAGATAGAAGCGGCACATCGCCGGCCACAACCAAAGTCGTACCGTTGAAATCCGCCATAGCATCACGTGCCATCATTACGGCATGGCCGGTTCCGAGCTGCTCGCGCTGCCACGCGAATTGAGCCGGATAGTCTGAGAGTGCGGCTTGAACTTGTTCTCCCTTGTGGCCAATGACCACAACTGTTCGGGCCGGCTTCAACTGCGCCAGCGTGTCCAAGAGAATTTTGATCATCGGACGGCCGCAGACCGGGTGGAGAACTTTGGGTAAGTCGGACTTCATCCGCTTGCCTTTGCCGGCTGCGAGTATGATGACTGCAATTTGCGAATCCAAAGTGGTGGGAAACTTTCTACAGGTGTAGCTGCGGGTTGTCTATTTGATCGGTCGGTTTTTGGGGTCAACTTGCACAACGATTGGTTTGAACGACTCCGCCTCGGTGCGGTCAATCTGAGCATAGGCAATGATAATAACCAAATCGCCAATCGCGGCTTTGCGCGCCGCCGCGCCGTTGATGACTATTTCGCCTGAACCCGGCTTGCCGGGAATGACATAGGTCTCAAACCGCTCGCCATTGTTGATATTTGCCACGGCTACCTGTTCATGCGGAACCAAATCTGCCAGCTTCATCAGCTCGGAATCGATGGTTATCGATCCCTCATAGTTGAGATTGGCGTCAGTGACAGTGGCGCGGTGGATCTTTGATCTAAAAACAGTAATCTTCATACGTACAGCATTTCAACACTAAATGGTGCCGGAAGCTCCCCGAATATAGGGGCAAATCGCCGATCCGCAACCCCGACCGCCGTCCCGCTTGTAACATATTGAACTGTAGCTATATACAAAGAATTGACACTGCGATCATTTGCCGGAATTTTGAACGACAAGCCAAGGCGTGCCGCTTGTGAACCATTCGTCATGCAGCGTGCGGCCTCCAGCGGCAAGGGGCGTGACAAATCAATTCTATAGTTCTGTGCCTATCCGTCATTGCATCCCTCCTTTGCCATTTCCTTTCCGGTTGCTACTTTCGCGATCGCTGTCATTCCTGCCCACTGTGCCATTCCCGCCCCCATTGATATTCCCGCGCAGGCGGGAATCCAGTCTTCGATTTGTCGCGCCCCCTTTCAAAGTCGTAGCCATTCCCGTTTTTAGATTCCCCCTTCCCCTTCTATTCGCCAAATTCACAAATTGAGAAAAAATGGGACCACTGGTCCCGTCACGACAGTACAAAGGACGCAAATGGACAAATTCGTAGTTGCCGGTCCGGCCAAAATCCGGGGCAAGATCAAATCCGACGGTTCCAAGAATGCCGCCCTGCCCATCATCGCCGGCGCTCTCTTGATTGATAGGGGCGAGACCGTTCTTCGCAACATTCCCCAGCTTCGCGATATCGACACGATCGTCAAAATGCTCGAATATGTCGGGGCGAAAGTGAAGTACGATCCCAAGTCCGAAACCATGGCGATCAAGGCGGAGGGCGTTCGCGAAAATACGGCTCCTTACGATCTGATGCGCCAAATGCGGGCGTCGTTTCTCGTTCTCGGCCCATTACTTGTCCGTATGGGTGAAGCCCGCATTTCGCTGCCGGGCGGCTGCTCGCTGGGTGCCCGACCGGTTGATTATCATATCAAGGCCTTTGCGGCTATGGGCGCCACCGTCACCGAAGAAAGCGGCTACGTCATCGCCAAAGCCAAGAAACTAACCGGCGGAACGATCTACTTCGACAAACCGTCCCACACCGGAACCGAAAATATTCTCTATGGCGCCGTGATGGCCAAGAAACCGACAGTGATCACCAACGCTGCCTGTGATCCCGAAATTGTCGACGTCGCCAATTTTCTGAAAAAAGCCGGCGCCAAAATTCACGGTGTCGGCACGCCTAATATTGTCGTTGAACCGGTGAAGCGTCTGCGGCCGGTAGAACACACTGTATCCGGCGACCGTCTCGTCGCGGGGACATACCTCTTCGCTGCCGCCCTGACTGGTGGAGCCGTCGAGGTCACCGGCGTCGTGCCGTCGGACCTGACGATGGTCCTGCACAAGCTCAGAGAAATGGGTTGCGAGATTTCTACGCGCAAATCGGCAATTGTCCTCAAAGCGCCCAAGCGGCTAAGCTCCGTGCAAGTGACAACTTTCCCATTCCCCGGCTTTCCGACCGACCTTCAGGCCTGTATTATGGCCGCCGCCTGCGTGGCCTCGGGAACTTCTCATATCAAAGAGACTGTTTTTAATGATAGGTTCTCCCATTCGATGGAACTTCGCCGCCTGGGCGCCGAAGTAACCATCGCCGCCGACGAGGCGGTCATCACCGGTGTAGAACACTTGGATGGCGCTTCGGTGATGGCACCGGACATACGCGCCGGCGCCGGATTGGTTCTGGCCTGCTTGGCGGGCCGAGGACGATCGGAGATATTACGAGTCTATCATGTCGACCGAGGATATTATCGCCTTGAGGAAAAGTTGGCCTCCCTTGGAGCCGATATTACAAGAGAGAAAGATTAATCCGACCGACACCCGAAATTGTCTATTGGTCGGGTCGACAATTACTATAGCCCGATTCACCCGAACGGCTGAACGGAGTACAGCCCTGTTTCGTCCAGTTAGGAAAAAGGAACTAACTCGTGAAAAAAATCGTAGCTCTGTCAGTACTACTGGTCGTGTGCGCCGCCACGCTTCTGCCGGCCCAAGAGCGTGCCTTCGGCAAGAACAAGGTCACCTACAAGAAATTCGACTGGAAGTTCATTCAGACCCGGCACTTCGATATCTACTACTACGAAGATGCCTACTCGACCGCCAAGTTCGCTGCCGATGTCATGGAAGACGCCTACGTCGAAATCAGCCGCGAACTGGAATACAAGCTCCAGCGACGAGTTCCGGTGTTCGTCTATAACTCACAAAACGATTTCCAGCAGACTAACATTACCCCTGAATTGTTGCCCGAAGGTGTCGGCGGATTTACCGAGGCCTTCAAGAACCGCATTGTCATTCCCTTTACCGGCTCGTATGAGGAGTTCCGCCATGTGCTGCACCACGAGCTGACACACGCCGTTGTCTACGATATTCTCTTCGGCAACTCGTTTGCCTCTTTACTTTCGCGCAATCGGCTTTTCGATCTGCCGCTCTGGTATGCCGAAGGGTATGCCGAATTTTCATCGCGTCATGGATGGGACTACTGGTCGGACATGTTCATCCGCGATGCGACCATCAATAATTATATGGCCCCGCCCGACTATCTGGGCGGCTTCCTGGCCTACAAGCAGGGCCAGGCGATGATCAAGTACATCGTCGACAAGTACGGCGAAGCCAAGCTCGGCGAGATTCTGCAGAAAGGCAAAGTTCAGCTCTCGCTGAGCCGGGCTATGAAATCAGCGATCGGCGTCGACGAAAAAGAATTCTATGAAGAATTTTCCAAAGAAATGAAACGGCGCTACTGGCCGGAAATTTCGGAGCGCAAGGAAGCGCCGGAGATCGGCAAGCAGTTGACCCACGCCCGCAAGGACGGTTCCTATTTCAACGAGCGACCGGCCTATTCTCCCGAGGGGGACAAAGTCGCGATCTTCTCCGATCGCCACGACTACGACGAAATTATTCTGTTGTCGGCAACAACCGGCGAAGAGTTGGCGCGCGTCGTCAAGGCCCAGCGCTCAGGCGATCTTGAGTCACTGCACTCGTATTTCAGCGGAATGTCGTTCTCGGCCGACGGCAAACAAATCGCCTTCGTGGCCAAAACCAAAGGCAAAGACGCGATCTATCTTGCCGATGTGCGCCGCAAGAAAATCGTGAAGCGGATCATGCTGGACTTCCACAACGTCCTCTCACCCAACTTTGCCCCCGACGGTGATCACATCGTCTTCTCGGCATTGGCCCAAGACAAACGCGACCTGTATTTGTATTCGGTCTCCGGCAACAACTTCAAAAAGTTGACCAACGACCGCTATGACGATGTCGAACCGAGCTGGACGCCGGACTCCAAGTCGATCATCTTCTCGTCCGACCGGCCGTCACCGACAACTTCAAAAATCACCAATCTGGGTCAGGCCGCCACCGACTCCGCGATTCAAACCCCGGGCGGTTTCAGCTATGGCGTCTACAATATTTTCAAGCTCGACGTTGCCACCACCGAAGTGACACCCGTTGATGTCGGCTCCGGTTCCAACCGTTCCCCGGTTGTGTCACCCAACGGCAAGATGATCGCATTCGTCTCCAACCGAAACGGGATTGAGAATATTTATCTGGGATATCTGGATTCGGTCAAGTTTTACGCGGTGACCGACGTATTGACCGGAGTGCGGGACTTGTCGTGGTCGCCCGACGGACAAAAGCTTGCCTTCTCCGCTTTCTTCAACGGCGGCTTTGACGTATTCGTCATGAAAGACTTTGTCCCGGCCGGTGAGAACGGTGTCTTAAAACCGACCGATTTCATGATGGGCAAGTACAATCATCCTTTCAAGAAATCAGTCACGAAAGACGCCCTCGCCAAGCACGATTCAACCTCGGCGTCACCTGCTGATTCCGCCGGCGATTCGACCATTCTCGCCGCAGCCGATTCAACCGCCAATCCCGACACGACCGCGAAAAAGGACTCGGTCATTACTCAGACAGGCATTCACGGCGATGATTTTGTCTATGTCAGCGGCCATGCACCTGATCCGATGGACACACTCCTCAAACCGGTACCCGGCGATTCCGCCGCAGCGCGCCCGACCATGAAAGAGCCGGCATCTTTTGATTCGATTCCCCCGCCCTCGGAATCGGGCGAATACGCCGTTCACAAATACAAAGTGAAATTCACGCCTGACTATGTCGGCGGTGGCTTTGCCTACGACACTTTCTTCGGTGTGCGTGGTCAGTCGGTCTTCGTCTTTTCGGATTATCTGGGCAATCATCAGATTCTGATCGCGGCTGATCTGGTCAGCACGATCGACCAATCGTATGTCCAGGCATTTTATGTCAACAACGCTTCCCGGAATAACTTCGGTGTTGGACTCTTCCATACCAAGAACTACTACGAAGACTCCAACAACTTCCTGTTTTCCGACCGGTACTACGGTCTGGCCGCATTCGCCGCCCATCCATTTTCGATTTTCAGCCGGATCGACGGCTCGGTGTCGCAGGTCTTTATCGACCGCAAATACTATGACGCGCTCGACCCGCACTACACTCATGACCGAAGCGTGAAAGTTTCTTATGGCGCCTTGTCATATGTGTTCGATAACGTTTTATGGGGATATACCGGGCCGGTCAACGGACGTCGCTATGCGCTGACTGTCGACGCCGGCAAGGACCTTTTCACGTCGAATTCGATGAGCTTCTACTCATTCGGTCTGGACTACCGCAAGTATTGGAATATCAGCAAAGTGGCATCGTTCGCCTTCCGCGCCTCCGGCGGAGCGTCATTCGGCCGCACCCCGAAGACATACTTCCTGGGCGGTGTTCAGAACTGGATCGGTTCGCGAGACCTCGATTCCCCGGTGTATGAAGTCGAAAATCTCTACTTCGCCGATGTCGTCACCCCGATGCGCGGTCTGCCTATTTATGGGCTGGCCGGAGACCGCTATACCGCCTTCAACGCCGAACTTCGCTTCCCGCTTGTTCAGGTGCTGGCGTTCAAGTACCCGTTGCCGCTGGTCTTCACCAATATTCAGGGAGTTATGTTCACCGACATCGGTTCAGCGTGGTACGGCAGCAATTTCAAGGGTGGCACATCCGAAGGCGGCAAAGATCGGTTGCAGGATATTCACACCGGTTTCGGATTCGGGATGCGGATGAATTTCGCCGGTCTCGCCCTGCTTCGGTACGACATCGCCTGGCAGACCGATTTCAGCAAAGTATCGGACCGCCCCACCCACTATTTCTCGCTCGGCGCGGATTTCTGATTCTATTCGCCAGATTGTAGCAAGAATTATGGTGTCAGGCCTCCCGACCTGACACCGTTTTCGTCTATGATAGCCGACCGATCTGCGATCGGAATTTTGCGATGCAATCCGCACCGCGTAGCGGTGCACTATCATCCCGGAATGCATGATATCCCAAAAGAAAACGCAGTCCTTGCGGACTGCGTTATGCGAAAACGAGGCGTTCGGCCACTTTCACTGTCAGTCGAGAACCGTTGATAGTTACCGGCGATTCCGATCCGATTTCCCTGTCTGACCAACTACGGATCAGAGCATCGTTGCTCCGGACAGTTCCCGCTCGTCGTTCGAGGATGCGCGTGACCTGCTTAGCATTGCGCACGAACCTCTTTCGCAAATCAATTGCACTGCAATTCAAATGATTGCCGCGAGGCCTGTCAAGGGAAAAATAAATGGGGACGCGACCCCATGATAGGAATCGCGCCGTGTGATCTTGCATGTGTCGTTATCGACGAGCGGGCGGACGCCGATTCTTGCGACGTTCGACGCGTTTTGACTTTCCCGCATTGTTCGGCGACAGTCCGTTATCCTTTTCATCGCGACCAAAGCGATCGATATCGAGCGCCATCTGTCGCAGTTTCTTATCGGCCAGATCGAATACTGATCGCTCGGGAAACACACCATTCCTGCCGCGAGTTCCTCCGGTTACACCAGTGAGAATTTCAATACCCTGATCGATAGACTTCACCGGCCAGAGATGGAATTTTCCTTTGCGGATCGCGTCGATAACATCGGGTCGCAACAGCAAGTCCTGTACGTTCTGGTGCGGCAGCATCACCCCCTGCTTGCCGGTCAGCTTGCGACTATTGCAGACATCGTAGAACCCCTCGACTTTTTCGTTGATACCGCCGATCGGCTGAATTTCGCCTTTCTGGTTCACCGAACCGGTGACTGCGATTCCTTGATTGATTGGAATGCCCGTCAGCGCCGAGAGAATGCCGTAGATCTCGGCCGATGACGCCGAGTCACCGTCGACGCCGCCGTACGACTGCTCAAAGGTAATCGAGGCCGACATCGCCAGCGGTTTGTCCTGCGCAAAGGTCTGACGAAGATATCCGGAAAGCACGGCCACACCCTTAGTGTGGATTGGGCCGGACAGGTCGGCCTCACGCTCAACATTGATAATGCCTGCTTTTCCCAAACTGGTGTTTACCGTGATTCGGCTGGGACGGCCGAAAGAATACTCGCCGACATTGTAGACCGACAGCCCATTGACCTGCCCGACCGCCGAACCGGTTGTCGAAACCAGGAGCATCTCTTGATCGAACATCTCCTGTATCTTGTCTTCGATCAGATTGACACGTGATCGCCGCCCGATGATCGCCTTTTCGACATCGGCGCGATTCACCGTTTTGCCGTCGCGCTCGCGGGCGCGGAAATCACTCTCGCGCAGTATGTCCGCGATCAGAGTGAAGCGCACCGTCAGCTTTTCGCGATGCCCCGCCAACCGGCGTCCATATTCGGCGACGGCGGCCATGGCGGAAGTCTCAAACGACATCAGCTGATCGTCGTCGATAATTCTTCGCATGAATCGGTAGTATTCTTTGGTGTTGGCTACCGTGTACGGCATCACCGAATCAAATTCCGCCTTGACCTTGAAGATCAATTTGAATTCCTCGTCCATCTGCCACAGCGCTCGATAGACCCACGGCTCACCGATCAAGACTACTTTGACATCGACCGGGATCGGTTCGGGCTTGATCCCTGAACCAGCCATCATGTAGAATGGATCGTATCCCGAAATTTCCATCTCGCCGTTACGCAGGGCACGCTTCAGATGTGTCCACACGCCCGGTTCAGTCAACAGATCGAGCGCGTTGACTACCAAAAATCCGCCAGAGGCCTTGAGCAGTGACCCGCAGAATATCCGCGTAAAATCTGTTCGCCAGTAGCCGTATCGATCGACTACCCGTTCCATCGAACCGAAGAGGTTCTTGTATGAAGGCGATTTTTCGAGGATCACAGGTACCTTGTGGGTTTGAGAGTTGTCCAGAAGAAGATTGACCGAAAATTCCTCGAACGGTTCGCGACGTCTGAAAGCCGGCGCTTCTTCCTCGCCGCGCCGGGGTTGCGACTCGGCATATCGGTCGTCGTCGGTGGCGAGCGCCTCTTCTACTTCCTGCAGATACGCGGTCACTTGCGGATCGGGGTAGCGTTTCTTGAGCAAGTTGACCTTATCTCCCACCAGCGGAGCGACCATCGAGTGATTGAGCTTTTCGATGGCGTCGTCGAGTTTCATCGCGAGCTTCTTGGACTCCACGGTTGTCAGATCGAAGTCCCGTCGCAGCGAGTCCCAGCGCCGGCGCATTTCGTCAAGCTGGGCGGCGGCATATTTCCCCTCTTTGGTCAAACGTTCAAGTTTTTCAAGTGAGGCCGGTTCATTGTCGATCAGCGGCTGAATCTCGTTGCGTGCCCCCATCGGCGTCTGAATCTGCACCATGACAAAACCGGCGGCGGTCAGTTTGTTTTCGAACTCCTGCACCAATTCGCGCTGACGATTTTCAAACTCGCGCACCACCCGCGAATGACGGTCTTTGTAGTCTTCCGACAAGAATATCTTTGGTATGACCTTGCGAAGCGAGTCAACCAGATACTGCATGTCCTTCTTGAACCGCTTGCCGTCACCGGCTTTGAAAATCAGAACTCGTGGATTGTCGGCATTGCGGAAATTATTGACATAACAAATGTCATGCAGACGCGGCTCTTTGTGTTCGAGTCGTTCCAACAATTGTGAGATGGTGGTGCTGCGTCCGGTTCCCGACATTCCGGTCACGAAAATATTGAACCCGCGGCTCGGCACACTCAAGCCGACCCTGATCGCTTCAATCGCCCGCTCCTGGCCGATGATATCGTACGATGGTGTGATGTCGGATGAACTCTTGGCCCCTTTCGGGGAATATGTAATTGTATAGTCGAGGTCTTTTGCGGACAATGTCTTGTGCGTGAGTGCGCGCCGCGTACGTGTGGGCATCTCTTCTCCGTGAGCAATGAGTGACGTTACACCAAGATACCCCCCGCAGTCGAGGGCGATCAACCATTATCCGCGGACACCGTCGAATGAGGGACTCAGTTGTGAAATGTGAAAGTGACGAAGCGTTTCACTCGCGAGCGGTCGAAAGGTGTCTCACAAGTCGAAATCTGATGGTTGAGACAAGATCACGATCACACCGAAACCGGCGATGCGATTTCACGCATTAAGCCGGCAAGTAGGCCGCACGTCGACCCGCCACACTCGAAGCCAAAGTCGCCGAAATGCGCCACACACCTCCAAAATCATCTGCGTGTCAATTTTGACACAGCACGCCAATTCGGCGATGTCGGCTCTCGCACACAGCCCGAATATGGACTTTGGTTACAGGCGAGCTTACCTAACCTATTGGTCGGCATAAGCGGCCACACATCCAGTCAGTCACACAGCAAGAATTTGGTTTTGAAGCTGACTTTGGACTGCCATCTTGGCATCCGACGCAGGACTCGCGCCCCTTAGATGTGATATAAAATCCTTAGTTTTTGACCAAAAATGTTGAATATCACAACCGCTTAAGCGGCTTGAAATTAACAGAGGCGCGTCTCGCAAGCTATTGCCAAATAACAAGATCGCATTTCTTGACAGAAATTGTTGAACAGGGTAAATACCTGCGTTGCTTTCTTAGCATTGCGCATGACTTGGCGGTATCGTCTAGTGGCCCAGGACGGGTGGTTCTCAGCCATCAAACCGGGGTTCGATTCCCCGTACCGCTAGAGCCAGTCTGGGTAGCTTGCGACATTTATCCCTGTGAATGTCGCGAGTCTACCCAGATTTTTTTTGGCGCATGCACGTAACGCCACACTTTTTTTTGTGAACGATCTGCAATTAGATTACCAAACATGAGTTGGCGACAAATCTTCTGGACCTCGAATCTTCTTTCTCTGTCGCGCGTGGTGTTGATATGGCCGCTGGCGCACACGCTGGCGTTGCCGTCAACTGAAGGTGTCGTGGCCTCGCTCTCTCTCTTGGTCATTGCGGGTTTAACCGACTTTTTCGATGGCTACCTCGCGCGACGACTTAACCAAGTCACTCCGCTCGGCGCTGCGCTTGACCCGATTACCGACAAGATCTTTGCCGCCGGCTTTATGATACTTCTGATAGTCCATCGGGAATTCCCGATCTGGCTGGCCGCTGTGCTCATCGGCCGCGATCTTCTGCTTTTGATGGGTGGCCTGTTACTTCTGCAAAAACGAGCGGTTACTATTCCGGCCCGACTGTACGGAAAATATCTGTTCTTCGCGACGGTTATATTGCTGAGCAGCTATGTGCTGCGATATGAGTTCGGCGAAATTCTGAGCACGGTCTTTGTGCTGGCTCTGTGTGCCGGCTCGCTTATCGACTACGCGGTGGTGTTTCGTCGTGTCTTAGGAGGACGTCCGCTACCGGAGTACGATTCAAAACCGGCCTATCGAAAGCTTCGTGTCGGCTTAACCGCGCTGGTATTAGTTGTCTTTGTCGCAGTCTGGATATATCAGAAGTTCTGGTGAGTCAGGCGTGCCGTAGCCGTCAGGGCTTTTGCTCGGCGGTGGCAATTCGTCGCAGGTACTCCTGTAGCCGCTTAATCACAATACTTCCGCCCGGTTCAGCGTTGTCGAAACTGAGCCAGCCGGCCTCGGCCGCAAGATCATCCGCTGCCTGAAAGAACGCACCCTTTATGCTCAGCTGTGCCATGCGGGCGCGGTAGTCGGAATCCAGAGCATCGATCGCTTCGAGTACGGTGCGTCGCTTGCGCACATAGTCAAACTTCACGCTGTCGGCGTACTCTGCGGCTGCCGCTGCACTTTGCGCGGCCAACGGCATTTCCAGACCGTAACGCCACAAATTCTTCCACTCGTTTCCGACCGCGGCCTCAACCAACAAACGGGCCGAGTCTTTTTGTGCGACGGCGGCCTCGCGCTCGGCGCTGACTCCGAGCGGCGGGGTGTGGGCAAAGAGCGGCCAGCGCATTTGAGCCGTAATCGACCAGACATCGTGCTTTTCGTCAAATCCCACCTGCTCAGCGAGCGAGTCCACAAGTCCGAACCACCCGCGCAGGCCAAGACTCGGATACCGACTCGCCTTTCCATGGGCAATTCGTGATTCCGCCAAACTTACCTCCGCCGATCGCAGCCGCATGGCCGGATTGGCGGCCAGCGCTTCGACCTGCATGAATTTCTCGGCGGCAAGACTGAATCGCTCTGACGACATGATCATGCGTATTGGAACAAACTGATTGATCATATCGCCGCTTGAATATCCGCCGGAGTCGAGAATGGTCACCGTATCGAGCACCGGACGGCCCATCAGCAGGTGCAAAAGACTGATCTGTTCCTGCAGGGCACGACGCGCGTCCATCAGGTCACGTAAATTTTCAAGCCGGCGCACTTCCCATCGCGGGGTGTCATCGGCAGCGCCCGGATCGATGAAGTTATTAAGTCGCGCGATTTCTTTGAATTCAACAATCCTGGCATTCAACCGACTGAGTTCAGCAATGGCACGCTGGGCATCCAGACAATCGCGATAGGTAGCACGAAGCAGCCGCTGGACATCAAGCTCTGCCTGGGCCAAAGATGCGGAATCGACAGTTCGATTCGAACGAGCGACACGGATCGACTTGCTGACCTGGGGCGCAAAGAGCGGCTGCTGCACTTCGATTCCGGCGCGATACCGACCGCGGGATACTTCTCCGAAGGTGTTATCGGTCGCCGATTTCGATGCCGCTGTTGCCGCGCCTTCAAATGACACTTCCGGCAAGTACCCGCGCTTAAGATTGTCCAGTCGTTGACCTGCCGCGTCAATCCGCGAGATCAGACCCTGTAATCCGGGATTCTGCGTCTGGGCATTGGCGAGAGCTTCGGCCAGTGTCAGACTCTGTGCCTCGGGCAGCATTGCGAATTCATCGATGACCTCTGCTTGTGCCCATATTTCGGCAGCGACGCGATCACTGGACATATCCAGCGCCGCTTTGTTGAGGATATATCCTCGTTGAGATGGATACTCAAGCGGCAGATCGGAGGGCACCGCCCCCTGGATTATCTTAACTGTCTTCATCGCCGCAAACAGCGCCGCGCTTTGTTCGGCGCGGACCGAACTGGATGATGAGAGCCCCTTCTCAACGATGAACCTCCCCTCGGATGTGTGCACCGGAATCATATCGTTGCGGGCATTGGCGCTGAATTGGTCAAGAGCAGGCAATGACAGCCCCCAGAGCGGCCCGACATAGAGAGCATCCATAGGCCGGGGAAGTCCGGAATATCCTTTGAAATACGCGAATACCCCGTCGGCGTTGTACCCCTGCGCCCAGACAATTTTGATCCCGAGTTTTTTGCCTGCCTGCCAGCATTTTTCATAATAGGCAGTGTCACGGAAATCTTTGTTGAACGCTAGCACTCCCACAACTTTGGGATGGTAAAGCGCAACCATGTCGCTTAGGTCCTGCTTGATCTGATCGGGGCGAACCTGCACGGTAAGGTTGTTGGCAATCGGCCGGTGATCCGGGCCTAACAGCCCTTCGGCTTCCGGGTCGAGCTGCCAAAGGCCGACGATGGGACGAGCAAATCCGGCCTTGAGCAGGGCCTCGACGACCCACGGCCCGATTGCGACTACAATATCAATGCTCGTGTCGCGAACATATTCCTCCGCCATTTGCTTGCACTGATCCTTCTTCCATGCGGCGGTTTTGAACCCATTGGCGACATAGATGATTTCCGCCGATGAGGGGACCAAATGCTCGAGGGCATCGCGATACTCGTTGCGAACGATAGTATTGTTGTAATATTCGCCGGCCTCGAAAAATCCAACCTTTACTACTTTGCGCGGGGCCGCGCCGACCGACAGCGGGAAGACCGCCAACAGTAATCCGGCCAAGAGGATAAATCGCTTTAGGGAGTGTACTTTCACGGCCCACATTATACACAGAAACAGCCCAAAGGGGCAAGTCATCTGAAACTGTTCAGACCGGCTCAATCCGATATGCGAACTTAGGGACGGTGTCACTTTTTTGTCCGTTTGCGCAAATTTGTGTTGACGGAGCGATGAACAAATGCCGATACTTGGGGAACATATAGCAGTAAGCAATAAACCAAATAGCATAACGCCGCGATTAAGAGAAAGAGTTTGATGGTAATCACCATGACAAAAGCAAATGTGTGCCCGGTCAATACGGGATACGAACGCGGCGGGAGTGTGCCTTTGCCTTGAGGCGAAGTTACCACAGGCAATCTGTCCCGCTGCAACGCAAAGTTTCGGCGGGATTTTTTTTTGAACCAATTGCCTGCCGAAAAACATCGCACGCAAAGGAAATGAAGATATGACTGCAGACTTGTATGAGCCCGAGCCGGGAGCCCGGGACGACAACAGAATAACCAATCGGGAAGCATTCGCCGCGTTGCGTCCGCTCTTGCGCCGTCACGCCGGCGGGCTGGCGTTCTGCCTTGGATTGCTGGCTGTTGCGACCGGACTGTCGCTGTATTGGCCGGTGCTTTTGCGCCAGGCGCTCGATGTCGACATCGCCAACAAGGACACCTTCGGCTTGTTGTGGACAGTCGGCTATATCGCGGCGATCCAACTCGTCACGCTGGTCTTCCAGTTGATACAGCGAGTGAAGCTTGAAGTCATCGGCCAGGAAGTCATGGTCGACCTCAAGCGCCGCTTGTTTGAGCATCTTTTGTCGCTGGACATTTCGTTCTTCGACAAGAACCCGGTCGGGCGACTGCTCTCGCGCGTGGAATCCGACACCGAATCACTTCGCATGCTGTTTACCAATGCGGCGGTGCTGATCGTCGGCGACCTGCTGTTGATCGTGGGCATCTTCGCGCTCATGTTCCACTACAGTTGGCAGTTGGCTTCGGTGCTGCTGTGTTTCGTGCCGGTAGTGCTGTCGTGCGTTTACTTCTTCCAGAAGATCACCACCCCGCGCTTTTTCGCGGTGCGCAAGAAGATGGCCGAAGTGACGGCGACTCTGACCGAAATGCTCCACGGCATGTCGATCATCCAGATCTTCCATCGCGGGGCCTATGCCCGCGCCCGGTTGAATGCGGCCAATAAGTCGAAATTCAAAGACGAGTTCTTTGTACATTCCGGCTTCGTGCTCTTTTTCAACCTAATGAGCTTCCTGCAGTATGCCGCGATGGCGATTGTATTGTTGTTCGGCGCGATATGGAAAGACTCGGGTGTGATCACGGTCGGAACTATCAGCATGTTCGTCGTGCTCATCTGGCGGTCGTTCGATCCGATCTACCGCACTTCGGAGCAACTGTCGGTGATCCAGAAAGGTTTGGCTGGCGCGCGTCGAATTGTCGGAATTCTGGGCGAGCGATCGGCTATTCCTGATCCGGCGACGCCTCTTCCGATACCGGCGCTGTCGTCGTCGATTCGATTCGAGAACGTCTGGTTTTCGTACGGCGACGACGATCACTGGGTGCTGCGCGATGTCTCATTTGAAATCGCAGTGGGTCAGCGCGTGGCGCTGGTCGGTGTCACCGGCGGCGGCAAATCGACGATCATCACGCTGCTATTGCGGATGTACGATCCCCAAAAGGGCCGTATTCTAATCGACGGCGTCGATATTCGGTCATTCGCCAAGGCCGACCTGCGGCGGAAATTCGCGCTCGTGCTGCAGGATATTATCCTGTTCCCCGGCACGGTAGCGGAGAACATTTCGCTTGAAGACGAAGCGGTCAACGCTGACCGCATCAGGCAGGCCGGTGCCACGGTCGAAGCCGATCGCTTCATCGCTCGCTTGCCGCAACAATACGGCACCGTGGTGTCGGAAAAGGGCAGCAATTTCAGTCGCGGTGAACGGCAACTGCTCTCGTTTGCGCGGGCGCTGGTCGTTGATCCCGAAGTGCTGCTGCTTGATGAAGCAACCAGCTCGGTCGATCCGGAAACCGAGCGCACGATTCAGGCGTCGCTCAAGAAGCTGATGTCGAATCGGACCTCATTGATTGTGGCGCACCGGCTGTCGACCATTCTCGATGTCGACCAGATTCTGGTCATACGCCGCGGCGAGATTATCGAGCGCGGCACCCATACGGAGCTGATTTTGAACAAAGAAGGGTACTACTCGAAACTCTTCCACTTGCAGTTCAAGAGCGGCTCAGGAGCAACTAACTATGCGTGATAAGATACGTTGGTTTTGGAAATACTATCGCAATTACAAATACGTGCTGGCGGTCCTGATCTTGTTGACACCGCTGCAAGTCAGTTTTCAGGTTTTTCTGCCGCGGCTGATCGAATTCGCTGTTGACTATGTCAAGACCGGCACGGTCAATCCGCATCCAGTCGCGCAGTGGCTGGTGGCAACAGGAAATGGTATTGGCTGGTCAACAGCTGTCACGCTTCCGGTGGCGGTGGTCGTGCTCGGCCTGATCGCGGCTTCGCTGTACATCATCGTACAGGGACATCGTACCTGGATGAACATGAAACTCGAATGGGTCTTCAGGCAGGCGGCGTTTGATGGCGTAACGCTCAAAGGTCCGGACTTCTTCAACAAGTTCCGCACCGGCGATTTGGTCACGCGCATGACCGACGACGTTGCCGAAAAGCTCTCGTGGTTTGCCTGCTCGGGAATCTTTCGTTTCTACGAGGCCCTATTGATGGTCGCCTTTGCGGTGACAATGATGGTGAGCATCAATCCGAAACTTGCGCTCTACAGCGCCGGGCCACTGCCGATTCTGATTCTGATCTTTTTCAAGACGTCGTCGCTTCTTGATAAGCGGTACGATGCGTTGCAGAAAAAGATCTCGCACTTCACCGATGTGATGGAGGCCTGCTTCTCAGGCATCAGAGTCGTGAAAGCATATGTTCGAGAGAAAGCACAGTCGGCGAAAGTCGATCAGGCATTAAGCGAAAGACGTCAGGCCGAAATTGACGCCATCAAAGCAAATGTGCGGGTCGAGTCGATGTACTTTTACATCTGGCAGATCGGCATCATCATTGTCACACTCGCGGGCGGTTTGATGGCAATTGGCGGCAATTTGTCGGTCGGCGAATTGGTGGCGTTTGTGTACTATGTCGTCTATCTGGTCTTCCCGATGTTCGACATCGGCCAGTTCCTGGTCAAGTCACGCCAGTCGGCGGTCTCGATTGATCGTCTGGTGGAACTCGAACGCGTCGCACCTATGGTAGCCGACGGCGGCTCCCGTGCGGGTAATGGAAACCTCCATGGCGCGCTGGCGTTTGAGCATGTGCAGTTCAAATTTGACGACTCCGATCGGCAGATACTCGATGACATATCGTTCAATGTCAATCCGGGCCAAAAGATCGCGCTGGTCGGCAAAGTCGGATCGGGAAAAACGTGGCTGATTAACCTGGTTCCGCGGCTGGTGGATCCAACCGGCGGTTCGATCAAGCTCGACGGTCACGATCTGCGCATGTACAAGCTCGAAGACCTGCGGGCAAGTATCGGCTACGTTCCGCAGGAGCCGGTCTTGTTCAGCGACACAGTGCGAAACAATATCCTGTTCGGGCGTGAGTCGATATCCGACACCGTGCTCGAGTGGGCTATCGAAGTCGCGCAGCTCAAGGACGAGATCGCTACATTCCCGAATGGTCTCGATACCGCTATCGGTACGCGTGGGATGTCGATTTCCGGCGGACAGAAACAGCGTCTGGCGCTGGCGCGCGCGCTGGTCGGGAAACCGAAAGTGCTGATCTTAGATGACTGCACCTCGGCCCTCGATGCCCGCACAGAGGCGCGTTTGTGGGAGCGACTGCATGAAGTCATGCCCGATATGACGGCGATTCTAATCACACATCGCCCCGATACGCTCGAGCGGGTTGACATGATCTATGTGTTGGATCAGGGCAAAGTGATTGAGTCGGGACGTCATTATGATCTGATGGCGCTCGGCGGTCATTATGCCCGCGTCTACAAGCGATATCAGTTGGCTGAAGAAGTGGGTGATGAGAACGCCGAGAAACGAGAGACCGAGAGTTGATTTGTTGTAAGGTGGGTCCGTCCTCGGACCCGCCTTTTTTTCGGGAATTCGACGAGGCGGCTTCAAAGACGAGGCCGCCCTACTTATCTCAAAATGCTGTCGATTGTCGCCTGAGCGCGGAAGGGGTGGCGCACGATCTCGCCTTCGATCATGTAGGTCACATCTTCGGCGATATTGGTCGCATGGTCGGCAATACGCTCCAGATAACGCGAAACGGACAGGAAGAGAATGAAGGTGTCGATATTTTCGGGATGAGCCATGATGCCGTCGCGAATCGCCTGATACATGTTGCGGTGAATCTGGTCGACTTCATCGTCGGATTTGCGTACCGCCGAAGCTTCGCTTACATCGGCGTGCATGAGCGAGTCGAGACTTCGTTTGAGCATCGCTTTGACAAGTGCGGCCATACCGTCGAGATCGAACGGCACGGCTACCTGCGGAAGTTTGGCGTAGGCAATCGCCCGCTCGGCCAGATTGACGGCCAGATCGCCGATCCGTTCGAGGTCGTTGTTGATTTTGAGAAGCGCGACGATAAACCGCAAGTCAACCGCCACCGGCTGATGCAGCGCCAGAACTTTCAGGCACTGTTCTTCGATTTCGACTTCCTGCTGATCGATTTCGTGGTCGGCTTCGATCACCGTGTTGGCCAGTCGGGCGTCGCGCGTGGCTACCGCTCGCACCGCCATGTGCACCGATTCTTCGACTATCGCCGACAGCCGCAGCACGCTTTGTTTGAGCTTGTCTATTTCAACTTCCAAATGTCGTGACATGAATCAAACTCCCTGTGATCATCCGAATCGACCGGTGACATAGTCCTCGGTCCGCTTTTCTGTCGGCTTGGTGAACATCTGTTTGGTAGCGCCGTATTCGACCAGCACGCCTTCGTAGAAGAAGGCGGTGTAGTCCGACACACGGGCGGCCTGCTGCATATTGTGCGTGACGATTACAATCGTGTACTGCTGGCGCAGTACGGCGATGAGATCTTCGATTTTCGAAGTCGAGATCGGATCGAGGGCCGAAGCCGGTTCGTCCATGAGAATCACTTCGGGGCGAACCGCCAGCGCGCGGGCGATACAGAGTCGCTGTTGTTGACCGCCGGAGAGCATATATGCGCTGACATCGAGTTTGTCTTTGACTTCATCCCAGAGATAGGCGCGCTTGAGACTGTCTTCGACGGCTTCCTGCACAATCAGCTTGTTGGTCACGCCGTTGACCCGCAGACCGTAGGCGACATTATCGAAAATCGATTTCGGGAAGGGATTCGATTTCTGGAAGACCATGCCGACTTTGGTGCGCAAACTTGAAACATCCTTGATGTCTTTGTAAATCTCAGTGCTTTCGAGTTTAACCGATCCGGTGTGGCGGGTGCCGGGGATGGTGTCATTCATTCGGTTGAGCGTTCGTAAGAAAGTCGATTTACCGCAGCCCGACGGTCCGATAAGCGAAGTTACTTTGTTTCGCAAAATCTCGATCGAGATCTCAAAGAGCACCTGATGATCGCCGTAGTAGAAGTTGAGTCCGGCGACGGCCATCTTGGGCGCGCCGGTCGGCGAGTGATCGCCGCGCGCGACACTGTCCAGGCGGGGCGTCACAATATCTGCTTCCGTCATTTGTTTTTCAGGTCCGGACACGACTCCTCCTCATATGAGAGCGAATCAGAATGGCCACGAAATTCAGCAGGAACGTCAGCACCAGAAGCACGAGCACCGTGCCGTACAGAATCGGACGGGTCGCCTCGACATCGGGCGACTGAGTGGCCATGATATAGACATGATATCCCAGTTCCATGAACTGGTCGGTCAATTTGCTTGGCAAATACGGCAGGTAGTAGGCCGCGCCGGTAAATAGTATGGGCGCGACTTCACCCGCGCCGCGACTAACCGCGAGTATCCCGCCGGTCAATATGCCGGGGATCGCCTGCGGCAGGACAACTTTCCAAATCGTCTGGAGTTTTGTCGCGCCGAGGGCATAGCTGGCTTCGCGAATTTCGCGCGGAATAGTCCGCAGCGCTTCTTCGGTGGAAATGATCACGACCGGCAGGGTGAGAAGTGAAAGGGTCAGCGCCGCCCAGATGATCGCGGGCTGTCCCCACACCGGTCCCGCGGTGCCGTAGAAAAGCTTGTCAATATTTTGCCCGACAAATCCCACGAAGAACCCCAGGCCGAATAATCCGAAGACAATCGATGGCACACCCGCCAGATTGGCAATCGCCACCCGAATCAACCGTGCGATTTTCGACTCCGGTCGGGTGTATTCGTGCAGATAGATGGCAGTGAACACACCAACCGGCACTACAGCAATGGTCATCAGGATCACGAGCGCGACCGTACCAAAAATCGGCGGCCAGATGCCGCCCTCGGTCATCCCCTGTTCGGGAGCTTTGCTTAAGAAGTCCCAGGAAATGATACCGTATCCGCCAATGACGATGTCACCCAAAATGATCATCAGGACCGCAATAATGATTGCGGCGGCGGCGAATGTCAGCCCGCGAGGTATCGCGCCCGATGATTTCTTGCCCAGGGTAAACGGCGCTTTGGTCTGCTCTCGCGACGCCTGAGTCAGCAGACGAGGGCTCATCGTGTCCTCCCCTGCAGACGCTCACGCAAGCGCTCCATCACCATATGCGATGACAGATTCACTAGGAATGTAAATATGAAGAGTAGAACGCCGATGAAAAAGAGAACCGAGTAGTGTGTGTCGCCGAAGACTACTTCGCCAAGTTCGGCTGCAATGGTGGCCGAAAAGGTTCGGATCGGCTCGCTGAAGTTCATCGAAATGATCGCGGCGTTCCCCGAAGCCATCAGCACAATCATGGTCTCCCCGATAGCCCGCCCGAATCCGAGCACCATACTGGCAAAAATTCCGGGTAGTGCCGCGGGTAGCACCACGGTGAACGATACCTGCCATCGATTGGCGCCGACCGCCAACGCGGCGTCGCGAAGGGACTGCGGCACCGACACCATAGCATCTTCGGTGACCGTGAAAATAATCGGGATAATCGCGATACCGAGCGCGATACCGGCGGTGATTGCATTTAGGCGAAAGTCAAATCCGAAGGTTGTCTGGACAAACGACGCCAGCACAATGAGCGCAAAGAATCCGAGCACGACCGATGGAATACCCGCCAATAATTCTATGGTTGGTTTGATAATCTCTCGCATTCGACGGCTGGAAAATTCGGAGGAATACATTGCCGCCCCAACCCCCAGAGGGGCGGCAAACAGCATCGCTACGATTGCCGCTTTGAGCGTTCCCAAAAAGAGCGGCCACAGCGAAAACTTTGGATTATCCGAGTTCGGCTGCCACGACCACTTAGCCGGCTTGCCCTGAACAAACTCCTGCTTGAGAATCATCTTGCCCAAGCTGGCGTGTTCTTGCTGCTGAGGGTCGGAGAAGAGCGGAAGTGTCTCTTTGAAGATGAAAATGAAAATGAGCAGGATTCCGACCAGCGCCACCCAGGCGTTGATCGCCAGAAACTTCTCGCCCAAAAACTCGCGTATTTTGGACTTTGGCTTGAACTTAAGTTCTTGCATTCACGGGTCTTCCCTGCTTCACACCGCTATTAAGGAACCGCCTTCGTGTTAGGGAATTGTTAGGGGTTGGTGAGTGTTGTGTGTCATGTGTGGCGAGGCCATTGGGGCTCCTTTTTTGGGTTTGGTGTGCGAGGGAATGGGTTCGGTATTGGGTTCTGATGGGTTCGCGAGTGATCCCCTTGAACTCTCCTAACTTGAACTGCGCGTTGGCGTTGTATGTTTCGGGCGCCTTCATGAATTGGGTTCGTTTGGTCAGAAAACAATTTTTCGGAATTTGGTACTTCTACGAGTGCGGGGCACGGCTCGACGATCTGGTAAGCGACGTTTTTCATACTACAATACTCTGATGCCAATGCTTGTTGGTGCAATTTTGTAGTGATTCTGTGGCCTGCTGGTGGCGCTCGGTAATTTTACATCGCTTGCCCCCGATTCGTCTTATTGGTAGACTACGATGTCCATTGATTGGGTTGGTTGGGAGGATTCAAGGTGAAGCGGACAGTCCTAATTGTCTCGTTGTCAATTCTGATGTTGGGGGCGATGTGTCGCCCAAATGCTTCAAAGTCCGCTTTCTACGGGTCTATTTCTGGAAAAGTCTGGGATACGCACTTCAACGAGCCGTTGGTATGTGTGTCCGTGAGTGTGGTAGGCACGAGATTAGGCGCCTTGACCGATCAACACGGCAACTACCTAATAACAAAATTGAGACAGGGAACTTACGTAATCAGGTTCATTGTGATAGGATATGATTCAAAGCAAGTTGACAATGTGGTGGTGGTAGCTAATCAGAATACTGTGATCAATTGTAATCTGGAACAAACGCCAAACGACGATATGTTACAGTAACAGTTCTACCTCGGCACTCG
Source organism: uncultured Ignavibacteriales bacterium (assembly GCA_964455535.1). GTDB lineage: Bacteria > Zixibacteria > MSB-5A5 > GN15 > FEB-12 > JACRAV01. The sequence goes on from CAYVWS010000001.1 coordinate 26,252, forward strand.
AATCGAGAAGGTCGTCCCTTTGCCCAGTTCGCTGTCGACGGAGACAGAGCCGTGGTGCGCGACCACGATATGCTTCACAATCGCAAGGCCTAATCCTGTCCCGCCGGCATCGCGGGAGCGAGATTTGTCGACTCGATAGAATCGCTCGAATATCCGAGATAGATGCTCTTTCGGAATTCCCGGGCCATTGTCCTTCACACGAATGAAGACTTCGGCTAAGTCGGCAGTCGCTGCAACTTCGACGCGCGAACCCGACGGAGAGTATTTGATCGCGTTATCAACCAGATTCACAACCGCTTGCTCTAAGAGGGCACCATTAGCGCGAACCGAAATCTCAACATGATTTTCAAAATGAAGGGTCACCTGCTTCGCGTTAGCCGCCTGTTCACACGCATGGAGTGCGGCATTGACCACAAACGGGATGCTCGTGTCAGCAAAAGCAATTTCGGCCCGCTCGACTCCCTGCTCGATGCGAGACAGTGAGAGCAGGTCGTCGATGATGGCGTTGAGACGGTCGGCCTGGCGTCGGACTGTCTCCAAAAATCGCTGACGGTCTTCATCGGAAATGTCGGGAGTGCTCAGGATAGTTTCAATAAACCCTTTGATGCTCGTGATCGGCGTTTTGAGTTCGTGCGATACATTGGCCACAAAGTCGCGGCGCATCGTTTCGAGTTTGCGCAGAGTCGTGATGTCGTGAAGGACGAGAACTGCCGCTGCGGTACGTCCCTGGGAATCGCGAATCGGGCTACCGAGCAGATGATAGTGACGGTCCCCCTCGCGCTCGATCAGCAGCTCCATATCAATCGGCTGGGTGGCCGACAAGGTTGCCGAGGCAAATTCCTGAAGGGCAGTGTTGCGAACCAGTTCGACAATGGTCTTGCCGCGAGAGCGCTTCATATCCAGATCGAAAAGAACCGCCGCCGCCGGATTGAGATTGACCAACCGGGCTTCGTGGTCGACAGTCAGGATACCGTCGGCCATTCCCGAGAGGGTAACTTCAAGCTCGTTGCGCTCCTTGAGAAGTTCCCAGCGCTGTTCTTCGAGGCGCATTGCCATCACATTGAGGGCGTAGGCCAGATTTCCGAATTCTTCGATTGGATCGATGGTAATGCGATGAGTCAGTTCTCCCCCGCCGAATTGCCCCGCGCCGTATTGGATTTCTTTGAGCGGCTTGGTGAGTCGGCGAGTCAGTCCCGCAGCAATCAGCCAGCCGATGAGTATGGCGGCGCCGCCGCCGATAGCTACAGCGGTCCACGCATTGCCGCCGGACAAAAAGCCGATGACCAGACAGGCCGCGACTACAACTACTACTATGGCCGAGAACAATTGCGCGAAGAGCCGCGTGCCGAACATTCTTATTCTTTCATCTTATAGCCGACGCCGCGCACAGTCTCAATGAGCGTGCCGCTGTCGCCAAGCTTTTTGCGCAGACCGACAATCTGGACATCGATCGAGCGGTCGGTCACGTACGCTTCGTCGCCGCGAATTTCATTGAGTATCTGTTCACGCGAGAAGACCCAGCCGGGACGGCGCGCCAGCAGATACAGGATCTGAAATTCAGAGAGGGTGAGCGAGGCCGAGTGACCGTCGACGATGACTTCGTGGCGGCCAGGATGGATGGTCAATTCGTGCAGTTTCAGAGGCGCTTTTTCATCGGAGGTCGCTTTGTTCTTGCGACGAAGTACCGCCCGTACCCGCGCGATCAGGACTTTGGGTGAAAATGGCTTGACGATATAATCCTCGGCGCCGACCTCAAGGCCGGTCACGATGTCCGACTCTTCCCCTTTGGCGGTCAGCATGATGACCGGAATGTGCGCCGTCTTGGATTCCGCCTTGAGGGTTTTGCAAACCTCGAGGCCGTCGATTTCGGGGAGCATGAGGTCGAGCAGAACAAGCGACGGCGACTCTGATCGCGCCAGCTTGAGCCCCATCTCGCCGGATACGGCCGATGTGATTTTGTATCCTTCGCGAGCCAAGTTGAATCGGATAAGTTCGAGAATATCCCCTTCGTCTTCAATCACGAGAATATGCTCTTTGGCCATACTTAGTCCTTCCGCCTGTCAAATATACGGTTTTCGTGTCGTTCGCCAAAGAGAGTAACTAAGAAACTGTTAGGTTGGTGTTAACATAAGGCACGAAATGAGTTAGAAGCGAGGGGACGGAAAGAACAGGGCCGGTTCTATCTTATTTTCAGGCAACGATCTCCACCCAGTTGCGGGCGGGGAAAATGTCGAGTTCTTCGGCGACGTCGTCAATCGCGCGAACAAGATTTCGCCAGGTCACTTTGCGTTTGGCAGCGGCGGCCGGAAGCCACTCGTATTCGCTGTTTTCAGACGAAAGAGTAACCCGCGCGGTCGAGGGAACAACCACGGCTATCACCGGCAAAATCCAGATCTTGTCGTATTCGGGTTCGTAGAATTGCACCAGATACTCGGTCGCCCACATCGACTGGGGCTTGAGCCCTGTTTCTTCTTCGAGTTCGCGGACCACTAACTGGGCGACGGATTCATTCCCCTGTTTGCTGCCGGTCATGAATCCCCAACAGCCGCCGTACGATTCGGCTTCGGCCCGCCGCAGAATCAAAAACTTCCAGCCGTCGTCGTCTTTTTTGACGACCGCCACATTCACACCCGGTGATTCGATCGCAATGTTTGGTCGCAGGGTCATATCTCTTCTTTGGTAGGTTGTGCCGAGAGAATGTAACGATTGAAAAATTGGAGGCAATGTAAAACGTCGCGCCCTATCCGCCTACTTGAGAAGCACCATCTGGCGGACAGCAGTAAATTCGTCGGACACCAGTCGATAGAAATAGACACCCGAAGCGGCGACATGTCCGCTTTCGGTGCGGCCGTTCCACTCGACAATTCTCTCCCCTGCGGGGACCGTTTCATCGACCAGTGTCTTCACTCGTTCACCCAGCACATTGTAGACATCGATTCGGACCGCAGAACGCTTCGGCAGCGAAAACTTGATGCGCGTGGTCGGATTGAACGGGTTGGGATAATTCTGGCCCAGCCGAAAAGTACTCGGTAAGCCATCCTCGTCGTCTTCGACTGCCGTCGGCCCCAGATAATAGTACACGCCCAGATCCGACACTGAGCCGTCGGGGTCGTTAAAAAACGGGTTGGCATCACCGGCGTCTATGCACGGAGATCCTGCCTGAAGGTGATAGTCTCCGTTTTGGGGATCGACGAACATCGGGTCGCCGTGCACGACGTGCGGCCCTTCCCGGTAACCGCTGTCGGACGGCAGACCGTTATTCCAGACGCAGGTGTAGTCGAACTGGCCGATATATCCGCGCACTGCCCAGCCGGTCATGTTTGACAGGATGCAGTTGCGGACCTCTGCGCCGGCGTTGTACGCATAGATACCCAGCTCGCAACGATCGATCGTACAGTTGAGCATCGTGATATCACCGCCCTGCACCTGAATAGTCGGGCCGCCGGTGTTGTTGTAGAAGAGGCAGCGACGAAACGACGGGCCGTCATCGCGGACCTGTACCACCGTGACGCCATGATTATCTCTGATAATGCAATCCTTGATAACCGGACTGGCAAGTTTGTTCATCCGGAATACTCTGACCGAGTCGGTCACCGCGCCGACATTGTACCCCGTAATCGTGAAACCTTCTACCAGACAGTTTCCGGTCTCGCTATTAATGCAGGTGATCACCGGGGCGAAATCGTCGGCCGGCATGAGAAATGTCTGTTCGGGTCCCGCCTCGCTTTTCAGGACGAACTGCTTGCCGATAAAATTGATATTTTCGTGCCAAATTCCGGGGGCCACCAAAATCGTGTCCCGATCCCCCACCCACAAGATCGCTTTTTGAATAGTGGTGTACCGTGGATCGGGCATGTGAATGACATCGCCGATAGCTGAAGTCGCCCCCAAAGCGATCACGCCTACAAGCAGCACGGAACATAGGCGAGTGAGCGGATTCATGGCAGGGCAATATATCCCCCAATCAAAGCGACCGCAAGTCCGCCGCACGCAGCGCGCAAAGTCTACGCCAGGCGAAGATTATCGATTAGCCGAACCCCGTGTAATCGGACCGCCAGCGAACAGACCACGCCTTTACGAACGACACCGACCGGCTCAAGCGATTCAAAATCGGTGAAGGCGATATAGTCGATAGTTGCGGATGGCGCGGTTCCCGAGATGACCGCCCGCATTTCGCGCTCGATAACCCGAGTCTTGCGCAGTCCCGCCTGCACCATGAACTGAGCTGTCACGAGAGATCGGTAGAGGCAAATCGCCTCGGCCCGTGCCTTCGGATTGAGATATTTGTTTCGCGATGATAGCGCTATTCCGTCGGTTTCGCGGACCGTGGGCCCGACGATGAATCTGACCGGGTAGCCCAGATCGCGCGACATTTTTCGAAGCACCACCGACTGCTGGAAATCTTTCATGCCGAATACAACGACATCGGGCCGACAGATGTTAAACAGCTTGGCGACTATAGTCGTCACGCCCTTGAAATGCGTCGGGCGAATTTTCCCTTCGAGGGTTGTGGTGAGCGATGCGACATCAACCCAGGTTTGGAAATCCTTCGGATAGATTTCTTTCGCCGATGGAACGAAGACGATTTCTCCTCCTGCCGATCGAATCTTGCGGATATCCCCTTTTTCGTCGCGGGGGTATTTCTTTAGATCTTCTTTTGGGCCGAATTGAGTAGGATTGACAAAGATTGTCGTGATCACAACATCAGCGTGGCGCTTTGCCAGCCGAATCAGCGACAGATGCCCTTCATGCAGAAAGCCCATCGTCGGGACCAGACCTATTTTCTTCCCTTCGCCGGCTAAGCGGCGCGCAAGACGCTGCATCTTTTCGACTGATCGGACTATCTGCATTTACTTGTCGATGGAGCTGTCCGGTAAAATCTCGGCGCCGGTTTGTTCTTCTTCATGAAATAGCGGCTTCTCTCCAGAGAGATCGTGGCGGTCTTTCGATTTGCGAATGCCGGCGTAGGTATACACTTGGGCCGCGGCAATTGACGCCATGAAATACCCGATGATGGCCGCGAAGATAACAAACAGCATCAGCGCCACCAGATGCGCCGCAATGCCGCCGCCGGACGGGCCGGTGAGTTGGTCGAAATCGAATGACCAGCGCACACCGGGGAAGACATTGAAGAAGAATTTGAAGAATCGCGCTTCGGTCGGCAGAAGAGAAAATCCGGCGCCGACCAGACGTCGGACTTTTTCGCCGCCGCCGATCGAGGTCGCGAAGACCATGAATTCTATCGCGCGATACGAAAAATAGGCAAACACAAAGGTCGCAATTTTGGAGAGCGCTCCGGAGACGAATGTGTAGCCGATCCAGCGCGACGGCTGCCGGATGATTGTCGAAAATGTTTCCAGAATGACGCCGAACGACTCTTTCCCCCGGTCGGCCGCCGCGACCGCCGGAAGAAGCAGAACCCCGATCACCGCGACAAACAGGATGAACACGGCGAACAGCGCGATGATGAAATTCGGAATGACAAAGAAGATCGCAAAGAGCAGGTCACCGAGCACCGGAATGCGCACAATTAGCCCGAAGAGGGTGAACAGCAGCACGACAAAGCCGACAAACACCGCCAGCGCGGCCACCGCCGACAATAACTGCCGAAAGCGACTGCGCACAAATCCGAGTGCCTTGCGTGGAGACATAAAGGCATTGCCGCGAATCGCCTCGACATGGATGATCGATACCGCAGTCAAGCCGCACATGATACAGAGCACGCCGCCGGCAATACCGACGGCATACAAAAGCTGCGCCAGGATGCGCCCTTGCGGCGGCGAGTCGAACGGGAAAAATCCGTAGAGATCGAAGACAAGGCCGAGATTCTCGCCTTGTTCCAGATACGCCAGATACCTAAAGAAGTCGTAGACCAGCAACCCGGCAATCAGCGAGACGGTCGCCAGCAAAATCTGTTTGGCGGAAAGCCCGCGCGCGGGGGCCTGAACGGCATCGAGGATATTGTAAAACGGCCGGGCGATCATAGTGTAATTAGATTGGCTGGTGAAACAATGTCAACTCTTATACAAGCGACCTTTGGAATCGCCGAATGCTATATATGAAATTCGACTATGTCGCCGTCAGATAAGACGAAGTCGGCCTGCACCCGCTGGCCCTCGAATTTTCCCGGTCCCCAGACCCTCGCAAACTTGAGCTTGGCGGCGAACTCCTTGTGAATTGCGGTGGCCGCCTCAGCCACCGTCCCGCCGATCGACAACACGACCGGCGACTCGAGTTTGGCTTCTTGTCCGACTTGCTTGGTGTACACGCGCATTATTTTCAGGATGTCGAATACGGCGCGACGAAACGAGGCGAGACTAGTGTCGTCGAGCAATGATGTCGGCACAAGCGACGCATTCGGCATAAGCTGCTTCCATTGCGACAGATCAGAACTGTCATCGGATTCGAGAGCTTTGTGCAGGGTTAGGATTGTCCGCTTGTGAATAAAGCGAATGTCATCAGTAACCGGATCATCGGCCGCCCCCATGAGAATTTTCTTTTCGCGAAGCTGTTCCACGATGTAACTGACGGCTTCAACCCCGGCCGGATCGGAAGCGTCGCCGACCAGTGCGACCACATCGGCGTTTCTTGTCAAGTTGATCAGATATGTCTCAAACGACTCGTGGGAAATGGGCGGTGTGTCGATCAGTTGAAACTGGATAGTCTCAAAGGCCATCATTCCGGCCATTGGTTCGCGGGTTGAATAGGGATAGTCGGCAATCAGCGGTTTGGCGTGCGTCAGCGCGCCCAAGAGTGACGACTTCCCGCTATTGGGCGGTCCGATCAGGATGACTTGTCCGGCCCCTTCTTTGACGATGTGATCGTGCGGCGAAACATGCCCGCCGACATGTGCGTGAGTCTGTTGCTCAAGGTCCTTTTTGAGCTTCGAGATTTTGGTTTTCATGTCGGCCTGGAGCTTATCGGTCCCCTTGTGCTTGGGCATCATCGTCAGAAGCTCTTCGGCCATGCGGAGTTTTTCGCGCGTATCACGCTCGGCCCGGAATTGGCGCTCGAGTTCGTAGTATTGCGGCGGCAGATTGGCAGGCATGAGTGTATGTATACTGCGCCGCGCGGCGCGGCACAATAGCGGACTAACGGGCGTGACGCTTCAGAATGCGAACCAATGTCGTACTGATTCGGTCGATATCAGCCGGTTTCAACAGCGGATAGAGCGGCAGCGAAATGACCGACTGTCCGGCCGCGTCGGCGTTGGTTAGTTTCTGACGGTGCAGGTTGTATTTTTTGGCAAAACCGAGGGTGTGGATAGGACGGTAGTGCAGACTGCAGCCGATTCCTTCGCGTGACAATTCGTCGACAATCTGATTTCGATCGACGCGGATTGCATCCAGGTTGAGACGCACTATGAATAGGTGCCAGGCATGGTGATAGTCGGCCTTCAGTTGGGGTGTGCGCACCAGCTCTTCGGCCGTCGACAAATTGCGAATGTATCGAAGCGCGAGCCGTTCGCGGGTTTGCTGATTCGATGCAAAGGCGGACAACTCGCCAAGACCCACCGCGGCGAGAATATCAGAGATATTCGCCTTGAATCCTTGTTCGGTAACATCGTACGACCAGGAACCCGATGTGCGTCGTTCGTAGGCCGAGGCAGTCATGCCGTGCTTTGACCAGCGCCGAATCTGATCGATTATCTTCGCATCACGACTGACCACCATCCCGCCTTCGCCGCAGGTAAGATTCTTGGTCGCGTGAAAAGAGTAGATAGACAGGTCAGCATACTGGGGAATAGACTTTCCTCGAATGGTCGCCCCGAGGGCGTGCGCCGAATCAGCGATAAGCATTATCTTGTGACGTGCCGCGACGCGCGAAATTTTCGGATAATCGCAGGGAAATCCGGCGAGATCGACGGTCAGGATTGCTTTGGTTTTCTTGGTAATGCGAGACTCAATCAGCTTGGGATCGATATTGAGCGATCCCGGATCGATATCGACAAAAACCGGTCGCGCTCCGAGATTGATGATCGACTCGACTCCGGCCACGAATGTAAACGGGGTGGTGATGACTTCCGTCCCCGGCCCGACTCCCGCCGCCCGCAGAGCCAAAGTGATTCCCGATGTCGCCGAGTTGACGGCTACGGCGTTCTTCACTCCCACCAGTTTTCCGATTTCCTGTTCGAATTTGGTCGCAACCGATCCGGTGGTCAGCCAGCCGGATTTGAGGACCCGGCTTACGCCGCGCAAAGTGGCGGGGGTTAGTTTCAAATCGCAGAAGGGAATTTTCTTAGGCATGTCTTATCAGTCTTTCGTAGAGATCGCACATCAGATCAAGAGACTTTTCCCATTGGTATTTTTCAATCACAAAGTTCCGTCCGGCGTTGCCCATGCGCAACATAAGCTCACGGTCGGACGCAAGCTTGACGATGGCCGAGGCCAACGCGTCGATATCACCCGGCTTTACAAGAATGCCAGTCTTGCCATCGCACACGACTTCGGGAATGCCGCCGACATTCGACGCGATCACCGGGCGAGCGCAGGCGGCGGCTTCCAATGCCGCCACTCCGAATGATTCCATGCGCGAGGGCATCGCTAAGATATGGTGATTCGAAAGATAGTCCACAACTTGTTCTCGGGTGAGATAGCCGGGGAAATCGACGGCGTTCGAAATCCCGAGCTCCTCAAGTAGCGCTTTGAGCGCGGCCTCCATCGGGCCGCTTCCGGCCAGCGACAGACGAAGATCCGGCACGCGTGTACGGGCTTTGGCAAAGGCCTCGACAAGAGTATCGGGACCGTAAATCGGACGGTGTTCTTTGAGGAAGCAAACTTTCACCGGACCCAAAGGAAGCGGTTTGGTTTCGGCCGGGGGCGTGATGCCGAACGGAATGACCGATGTCTTGCTGGCAATGCCCGGAGTTACGGCGAGCGCCGCCTGCTTAAGGAACTCCCCGGTCGCACACACCCAATCGGCGCGGTTGAGTGTGCGCTGTACCAGCCATTTTTCGATTCCGCTCACCCCGATTACGTCTGATCCCCAGACCGACACAATAGTCGGCCGATGACCAATCAATTGTGTCCAGAGGCCGAAACCGGACGCATAGTGGCAGTGAACGATATCCGGCTTGTGTGCCCGGACATCGTTTGTGGCTCGCAGGGAGTACTTCAGATACGCGCCTTTTGAGCCCCGTGGATATACAATTGTTTCGATACCGGGAATCGGGGCGCCGCCGACCGACACGACGATAATTTCATACCCGCGCGCGACAAGTCCGGTTGCCCAGCGTTGTATATGGGTGGAGTCAGCCCAGCCAAGTAGTACGATCCGCCCGCGCGCCATGGTCATCTCATGTGGGCGTCGTCGTACGCTTCCACTTCTTCGGGTGTCGCGCCGCCGGAGCGGCTGGCGAGTTCTTTGACATACTCACCCAGGCCGAGCGGAATCGAAAGCAGCGCGAACATCCCAACGGTGCCGATGACCGTGCCGATCATTTTCAGGAACATCTCGCCCCAGACACTGTCCTGAGATATTTCTCCGAAAAAGGGTTTGAAGAACAGAGTAATCAGAAACAGCACTACGGTAATCGGCACTAGTTTGATCAGACTCCGCACGATGGCCTTGCGCTGTTCGGTATCGACTTTCCGAATGATCAAAACGACCAATGCCGCCGCGTAGCTGGTCATCGAGATGGTGGTCGCCAGACCGATCCCCGGATACCCGATCAGTTCCGCCAGCACAAATGAACCGATGGCTTTGAGAGCGAACGCGGCGAGCGCCAGCCAGAAGATCAGCTTTGTCATGCCCAGTGAATAGCAGGCGCGAATCGACGTTGATATAACAAAAAGTACAGCGACGGTCGGGGCCAGCATTCGAAGAAGCGACCCGGTCTTTTCGACCGAATCGAGATTGAACTGCCCGCGATGCAACAGCACATAGACAAGCTCATGCGAAAAGAGCATCGTGATAATCGCCATTGGCAGTGCGACAAACAATCCGCCGATCACGCCGCGGCGATAGATATCACCAAACCGGCCAAGTTCAAGCTTGTCCCCCGACTCGGCAAAAAGCGGAAAAAGCACCGAGGCAATAGCCAGACCGATGACTGAATCCGGCAACTGCGTGATGATCTGCGCGTAATTGAGCGACGAAACTATTCCCTCGCCGAACGGAAGCGCAACATATCGGTCGATCAGAAAGTACGACCGGCTGATCAACTCGACCAGCACCAGCACACCGGCGCTCAACAACAGCGATTTGGTTTCGGGAGAGAACGCGGCGAATGAATATTGTTCAAACGGCTTGAACTTCTTCACCCGCACAAACAGGTAGATATTCGAAATGAGCATTCCGGCGAGCATGCCGTAGGCAATCGCGCCAACTCCCCAGAATGACGAAAACCCCAGCACAATGCCGATCATCACGATATTTTCCGCGACCGGCGCGCCGGCAGTGTAGGCAAAGACGCGTTTGGTATTGAGCACGGCCCGGAGGAAGGCGTCGATCACTCCAAGCAGTACCATTGCCGCTAACAGTCGACTGTAGAACTCGATCTGCCCGCTCTGGCCGGGCAAAAGATTAGGCATCCAGAGCGCGATCAGGTACGGTCCTGCCAGCGCGAGAATGATCGTGATTGCGATACTGATAACCACTAGATGGTTGACCAACGGCCAGACGGTCTTCCAATCAAGCTCGGAGGAGCTGTCGTCGGTCTTTTTCAGATGACGCGTGAAGAAGGGAACGAGGAGATAGAATGAGGCAAAGTTGATCACACTATACGCCAGCGCCGGAAACATGAGCGCGATCAGATACAGATCAAACTCATGCGATGTTCCGAATCGCGCCGCGACGACCAGTTCTCGACCCAGCCCCAGTACGCGGGAAATCAGAATGACTGCCGACATGCCGAGTATAGCGCGAATCCGATCGGCCAGCATGACTACCCGCTTTCGTACCTGACCGGAACGATCAGGACAAGATCCGCTTTAAGACGGTGATTACTTCGGTTTGCTCGGCTGGTGTCATCTCGGGGTAAATCGGGATCGAAAAGACTTCATCGGCCGCTTTCGACGACAACGGAAAGTCGGTTGGTTTCCATCCCAGATCGGCAAAGCAGTCTTGCTTATGGAACGGCAGCGGATAATAAATCATCATGCCGATACCGGCCTTTTGCAGTTCCGCTTCGATCTCTTTGCGCCGCGGCGAGGCAAGCGTGTATTGATTGAAAATGTGCAGAGTCGAATAGTCTTTGATGACCGGCGTCTTCAAGTTCGGAATGCCGGCCAGTTCTTTGTTGTATCGCTTCGCGTGCTCAAGCCGTTTTTCAGACCATTTGCGCAGATGCGGCAGCTTTACCAACAGGACTGCCGCCTGAATCGAATCGAGGCGAGAGTTATACCCGACGGTGCGATGGAAATATTTCGGATTCTCGCCGTGGGCACGAAGCGACCGGCAATTTTTGTAGTCTTCTTCCGTCTTGCACAAAATCATGCCGCCGTCACCGGCGCCGCCGAGATTTTTAGTCGGATAGAACGACAGGCAACCGAAGTCACCAATCGAACAGGCGGGTTTCCCTTTGTACTCGGCGCCGACGGCCTGCGCGGCGTCTTCGATCACTTTGAGGCCGTGCTTCTTGGCAATTGCCATGATCGGGTCCATATCGGCCAACTGACCGAATAGATGGACGGGCATGATGACTTTGGTTTTGGGCGTGATCGCCCTCTCAATCTGATTCGGATCGATATTGTAAGTCTCCGGATCAATCTCCACAAAGACCGGCTTGGCGCCAAGGCGCGACACGACTCCGGCTGAGGCAAAAAATGAAAAGTTGCTTGTAATCACTTCGTCGCCGGGCTTCACGCCGCAGGCCCGCAGGGCGATCAGAAGCGCATCGGTTCCCGAGGCCACTCCGATTGCATACGGAACACCGCAGACTTTCGCCAATTCTTCTTCGCACCTGGTGACCTCGGGCCCCAGCACAAAGCGACCGTGCGCCAGGACATCGAGCACGGCTTTGTTCATATCGTCTTTCAAGTACGCATACTGACGACTCATATCCAGAAGCGGAACTGCCATACAATCTCCCTTGATTACTCTTTCCACCCTTGTTTGTCGAGCAGCTGCTCGGGGGGAACATCGCGAAATACTTTGGCCGGCACGCCGGCGACAATTTTGCCTGCCGGAGTATCTTTCGTCACAAGCGCACCTGCGGCCACGAGGGTGTCTTGTTCAATTGTGATTCCGGGCAGTACGGTCGCATGGACGCCGACTCGTCCGCCCTTCTTGATCGTCACACCCTTGAAATGCTTGAACCGCTCTTCGGTGCGACCGATGTAATTGTCATTCGAGGTTGCCACACACGGCGCGACAAATACCCGATCTTCGATTTCAGAGTAGGCCGTGACATAAACATTCGTTTCGAGTTTCACATACTTGCCGATTTTGCAGAAATTTTCGACTGCGACGCCCCGTCCGACAATCGTGAAATCGCCGATCGAGACATTCTCGCGCACGGTCGACAAATCAGCGATCAGGACTTTGGTGCCGATAGTGCACCCGCGATAGATCACCACATGGGTGCCGACAATGCAATTCGGGCCGATGATCGCGGCTGGAAGGTCCTGTTCTTTGGTCACTGCCGAATTCGCGGCCCGCATCGGCCGTTTGCCGATCACGGCGCCGTCGTCGATCCGAACATTGTCGCCGATAGAGGTGCCGTCGTGGATAATGACATTATGCCCGATTTCGCACCCGGCGCCGATTGTCACGCCGTCGCCGATCACGCAGTGATATCCGTGGCGAGTGCCGGAGCCGAGCTTGGCCGATTGTGAAATGACTGATCCGTTCATGATGTTTCCTTATACGATAGTATTCAGCGGCCGCCTGAAGAATGTTTCCGTACACCGGGCAGCCACCCGAAGAATGCATCGGCGAAGCGCATGACTCGTCGATAGTCATCGGGTGACGATTCTTCGAGCCCGCGGAGATACTCAAGCCAGGCCGCCAGCAAAAGAGCCAGCACCAGCGAGAATCCGACGCCGCCCAGCACAATCAGAGTACGTTTCGGCCGGTTGCGGACTTCGGGAACGCGTGACCGATCCAGCACGCTGAATGTTCCGGTCTCGCTGCCTTCCTGGACTTTCGCCTGTTCCAACAGACTTAGCAAAGTCTCATAAAGACCCTCGTTAACTCTGATATCGCTGTACAGCAACTCATATTGGCCCTTGAGGGCCGGAATGCGGGAGACCGGAAGACTGAAATATGAACTGTCGCGACTGCCGGTTTCAAGATCGGTCAGTTGCTTCTGAATGATCGCGCGACGCGCCTTTTTGTCGGCAAGTTCCGGGTTGTCCTCGCCGACCATCCGCTCAAGCGCTTTGACTTCAAGATCGATCTTGGCCAGCGCGACTTTCAGATCAGTTGCCTGTGAGATCGCCATTCTGGTTTGCTCGTCAAAGTCGACGGCCTTGTTGGCACGCTGGAACTGTTCGAGGGCGCCTCGCGCTGAGTCGAGCTTGGCCTTCACGCGGCCCAATCGCTCTTCGACGAATTGGCGGTTTTGGGTCGCGCGTGACGACGAAATCTTCTGGTCGAGGGCCATGAGTTCGTCGACAAAGGCGTTGGCCAAATCCGCCGCCACCTGCGGATCTTTGTCCTCGGCGCTGATTGACAACAATCCTTCGTTGGTGACCTGAAATTTGGTCCGTCCCATAAGTTCGATATACGTTTCGGTATTGCCGCCGGTGCCGAAGCGAGAGGCCAGAGCGAATTTCTCGATGATCGGATCGCAGATCGCGTGACTGCGCAGCATTCTGGCGTACAGATCGGAGGGAGTCACAAGTACAGGCAAATTGAGCCCGCCGGCGACAGATGTCACTTTGGCAAGTTCAGAAAGACCCGCACTCTGAATAGTCTGCTCTTTTGGCGGAAGGAGAAGGGCTTCGCCTTTGTACCATTTCGGCAAGACCAAAGCAATCAGAACGGAAGCTATAGCCCCGACAACCACAAAGCCAACCACTAATCCGCGATGCGCCGCGACGGCGTCAAGAAACCGAAAGAAGTTGTTGCCCGATCGACTGCTCATCGCCGGCCATCCGTGAGTGAGATCAATACTTCGTCGCCGTCTTCGACAATCGATTCCGGCGCGGCCAAAAAAATCTGGCCGGTGACCCGGTTGCGGATGCTGACGGAGATCTGCGATGCTGCCGCCGTGAACCCGCCCGCTCCGCCGACATAGTCGGTGACGGTGTGACCTTTAGTAAACGGGAAAGTTCCCGGGCGACGGACCTGACCGGTAACTCTGACAATTCCGATCGACGGCGGTACATAGATCGAATCAAACGGCACAAGACTGATGTCGCGGATCTTTCCGGAATTGTCGACGAGGTTGCTCATCGGGGTGGGCGGCACTGTATCCGAACCGGGCTCCAGTCGCGAGGCCCGCCGGAAAAGAACGGCGCGATTTGTCGCGGCCGTTTCAGAGACTCCGCCCGCTTGCTCGATCAGCTGCGAAAGAGTAAGACCGACTTTGAACGGATAGCGCTGGGCAAATTTCACCGCCCCGAAGATCGACACTCCGCGCTGGTCAAGGGCTGTCCTGGAAATCGGCACTTCGAGAATATCGTTGTCACGAAGAAATTCATCACTTCCCGGTCGAGTCGGATCATTTGTGACGACGACGTTAAGCGAATCGCCGCTTGGGATCACACCACCAGCCAATGCCAACGCAATTGTGCGGGTGTCTCCCGCCACCAGTTCTATTTCGCGGGGCTTTCGTACCTCGCCGACAACTCGAAACGAACGTCCGGAGAGCTGCGGAACATGTACCGCCGTCCCAGCAGACAAAGGGAGATTCGCGTCTTCGTCGAGTGCAAATCGAACTCGATCCAGATCTACAATGAGTCTTTTCGGCCCGCCGTCAATTTCGATTCGTCGCGTACTCGCCGACGAGAGCAGGCCGCCGGCCCGATTGATAGCGTCGACCACGCCCTGCGAAGTCCAGAGTTGATATGTGCCCGGGTGCGGCACTGCGCCGGTGACGGAGATGCTCACCAAACGGGGGCCCGAAATGGATACATCGATTTGCGCCGATCGATACTGGCCCGCCAACGGTTCGGCGAGTTTTTTCCGGACATCGGTCAAGGTCAGGCCGTTGACATCGATTACTCCGATGCGGGCATCGACGATTTTCCCTTCCGGCCCCACCACAAGCTCCGAGGCCGCGATTCCCGCTTTGAGGGGTGTGACAACGAGCCGCTCGCCCGGCCGGATAAGATAGATGTCGGGGTTGATCGGCCGGTCAAACGATGGCAGGGGGTACTGGCCCGACGTGTCTATCGTAGCCGGTTGCGCATATGCTTGGTAGGAGCATAACAGGCAGATAAGCGCCAATGATAGTGTTGTGGTGAATTTCAAAAATCTTGCCATTCTGTTACACGATTGCAGCCGATCTGAGGCCAAGAATACCGCACCGGAGCACCAAAGTCAACCCGCTATCCTGATGGTAGTTACGATACGACAAGTCACTTCCGGATTCACTTTTTCAGGTCGTAGAAATACCGCTGGCCGGTTGGTGTGTCGACGTGTGTCAGATACAAGCTGTCGCCGGCGAATCGGCTCACATATGAACCGCGCGGGATATGAAGCGAATCGCAATTAGTCTGAGTGACGGGATCGGGAATGAAAAAAATCGATGGTCCCCCGAAATTGTTCGCCTCCCCGGCCGAATTGCAGACCGTGGTGTTGAAGGTCGAGAGGACGAACGAATAGTCCCGCCCCTCAATCGTGAATTTGACTAAGTCGGTGTCGACTCCTCCGACGACATTCGGATTGCGCTCGAAGATGAACCGGCCGTAGTAGATGCTTTTTTCGACGCCCGAATCAGCCGACTTTTTGCAGCTGAACAAAGTCGCCGCCCCAATGGTCGCCGACAATACCAGCAAATGAGCAAATGGTCGCCGCATGACGACTTCGATCCTCTCCCCGTTTCTGCGCCAGTCAGGTTCGACTACGCGTCACATCGGTTGATTCTTCAACCGGAAGCGCCACACCCGTTTTTTGCACCTGATAGGCAGCTGCCGCTTTGACAAAGTCGCGGAAAAGCGGGTGCGGGTGAATTAACCTCGACTTGAGTTCCGGATGGAACTGCACGCCGACAAACCACGGGTGCGAGGGAATCTCAACTATTTCGACAAGTCGTTGATCGGGCGACAAGCCGGCAATCAACAAGCCATTCTGTGTGAGCATGTCGCGGTAGGCATTGTTGACCTCATACCGGTGGCGGTGACGCTCTGAAATTCGTGTCGATTCATAGGCCGTGAACGAACGGCTGTTGCGATCCAAATCGCAGGGATAGGCGCCCAGGCGCATGGTGCCGCCGAGTTCGGTCACTCCCTCCTGATCGGCCATCAGATGAATCACCGGATGCTTTAAGTCGCGATAAAATTCGAACGAATGCGCGTCGGAGAGTCCACAGACATTGCGGGCGAACTCGATCACCGCGCATTGCATGCCGAGACAAATCCCGAAAAACGGGATGTTGTTTTGACGGACATATCGGATAGCGTCGATCTTGCCTTCGACGCCTCGTTCGCCGAATCCGCCGGGGATCAGCAGACCGTCGACGTCGGCCAAATATTTTTCCGCGCCGCCGTGCTTGATGTCCTCGGAACTGACCCAAATCAAACTGACTTCGGCATCGCTGGCTACCCCGGCATGAACGAATGATTCGATGATCGATTTGTAGGCGTCTTTCAAATTCACATACTTGCCGCAAATGGCGATTCGCAGATGTCGCGACGGATTTTTTACCCGTTCCACCAGCGATTCCCATTGCACTAAATCGGGCTCGACATCGGGCCAACCGAAATGCTGGCAGACGATCTTGTCCATATGCTGACGATTGAAATGCAGCGGGACTTCGTAGATTGTGCTGACATCCTCGGCGACAATCACCGAAGGGGTCGGCACCGAGCAGAAAAGAGAAATCTTTTGTCGCAGCGAATCGGAAAGCGGCTTTTGCGAGCGGCAGATCAACATGTGCGGCTGAATACCAATTTCGCGTAGGTCTTTCACCGAGTGCTGGGTCGGCTTGGTTTTGAATTCTCCGGCGGTGTTGATGTACGGTACCAGGGTGACGTGGATGAACATGACATTCCGGTCGCCCTCTTCGAGTCCGACCTGGCGAATCGCTTCGAGATACGGCAGCGACTCGATATCGCCGACCGTGCCACCGATTTCGGCGATGACGACATCCGGCGGCTCGGCTACTTTGTAGAGTGATTTGAGTCGATTCTTGATTTCCTCGGTGACATGCGGGATGACTTGGACGGTCGCACCGAGATAATCGCCGCGGCGTTCACGGGTGATAATCGTATGATAGATCTGACCAGTCGTAACGTTGTTCAGCCGCGACTGCGACTGATCCAGAAACCGCTCGTAATGACCAAGGTCGAGATCGGTTTCGGAGCCGTCGTCGAGCACGAAGACCTCGCCGTGCTGGAAGGGATTCATGGTGCCGGGGTCGACATTCAGGTACGGATCGAACTTGATATTCTGGACTTTAAGCCCGCGCCGCTGCAACAAGACCCCGAGCGAGGCCGCGACAATCCCCTTGCCCAGCGACGACACCACGCCGCCGGTTACAAAAATATACTTTGGCTGTTCCACAACCGGTCTCCCTTCCTGCTATCTTCCATGGGTTGGCAAACGGCGCAAATCCGCCGGCGTGTCAACCGTAATTGATTTCATTCTCGTAGTGAATACCCGCATTTTCCCGCCGTTTTCGAGAATGCGAAGCTGCTCAAGCGACTCGGCCTTCTCGCACGGTGTCCGCTGCCATTTCGCATACTGACGCAGCGCCGCGGCGCGATAGAAATAGATGCCGAGATGGATCATGAACGGAAACTGTTTCGATCTCGCACTGCTCTTCGGATTTTGAATGAACGGTATCGGATACCGCGAAAACCAGAGTGCGTCGCCGTCGTGATTGGTCACTACTTTGACTCTCCCCGGATCGAACAACTCGTCGTCGGAGTTGACCGGGCGGGCAAGCGTGGCGAATTGAATCGATTTGTTACGACGCATCGCGGTCACAACTTGATCGATCGCTTTCGGATCGAGCAAGAGATTGTCGCCCTGAATATTAACGACAAAGTCTCCACCCAGTTCCGCCAGGGCCTCCGCGGCGCGATCGGAACCGGTCACACACTTGGGTGAAGTGCGCACCACCTCGGCGCCAAACGCGACGGCGGCCTTTTCGATCTCAGGAGAGTCGGTCGCAATTACCAACTGGGTGATCGTCTTGGCCCGCCGAACTTTGTCCCACACATGCCACAGCATTGGCTTACCGCGCCAGGGATAGAGCACTTTCCGCGGAAACCGCGTCGATCCCAACCGGGCCGGTATGACCGCCAGTGTGTGCTGCATCGTTATCCGATTACTTTCGGAACGTGGAAATACTCCTCATCGTGATCGGGGGCATTGCGAAGCGCCTCCGAGCGCGGCAGTGAATTCGCGGGTGTATCCTCGCGAAAGACATTTTCGGCTTTGATAAACTGGTTTTGCGGCTCGACACCGTCGGTGTTAACCGCTTGCAACTGATCGATATAGGTCAAAATGACGGTCAGTTCGCGGGTATACTTTTCGATCTCGTCGTGAGTGAGACTAAGGCGCGCCAGCTTGGCGATATGCTCGACTTCGGCACGTGTGAGTGGCATATGTAAAGGTACGGCAGCCGCCCCACGCAGTCAAGCCCCGTCTTTAAGCGCGGCTGCTTTCCTACCTGCTCGGCCTTAGGTCAATCGGGGTTGCTCGTCCGCCACTTTACATAATGATAACCAGCTTCCCGATTTGTATTCTACCATCGCGCGATTCGACTGTCCAGTAGTAAAGCCCTGATACGGCCAACTGTGTGTTGCGTGTGATCAAATCCCAAGTCTCGTGGTTCGACATCGGGTCCCATGACGGCATATTGTGATCAAGTTCGCGCACCAGGTCGCCGTCGAGCGTGAATATCTTGATTGTGCACTGCGGCGGCAGATTGTAGAAGTGTATTCTCCGGTTGCGGTCGGCCGGGCGATCGCGTTCGCCGGGGCCTCTCCCCTCGAATCCGGCCTGAGCATACCCGCCGTCCAGGCGATAGGGGTTCGGGTATACCGTCACATCCATTCCCTTGGCGACAACCGAATCGCTGGATTCCTCGGCATAGGTGTGGATCGGAGTCTCGGTGCGGGGGGATTCCATCGGCGGCATGCCGAGATTCTGGGCGCCAAAATCAAAAGTCGTGACGG
>CAYVWS010000002.1:0-44052 GCA_964455535.1 uncultured Ignavibacteriales bacterium
ACAACGTCGCCGTCGGTGATCTGCGTGGCGCGGTACTTTTCGGCGGTGCCGATCGTGCCGGAAACGTCAGTATCCTTGGGCGGATATCCGCTGATCGCGAATCCGATGATCCCCAGGGTGATGATGCCGATGCCGCCGATTAAGACGCGACGCATCGTGGGCTGATTTCCATTTGCTCCTGCCATAAAAACCTCCAGTGAGGGGTGGATATGTGTATCTGAACTATTTATTCCTGTGATCTGACCAACATACAGCGCTAAGCGGCAAAAGTTGGTAGGATTGACCCAAAATATCTACTTTTATTCGCCCTGGGCGGCTGAGCCGGTAGAAATTTCCTGTCGGGCGCTCAGGCGGTCGTCGGAAATATCCAGTTTGAGCGTCGAGACTGCCGCCGTGCGATCCTCAAAAGTCACGCGATAAGCAGTGCCCGGTGTGGCGGTGAACTGAATCTGATTGTCAGCCGATTGAGGGCTGATGGCCGAACCGGCGGCGGTGACTGAAGTCAACGCGAGGTCGGAATGATCGAACGAAAGGGCCACGTGGGCGACATCGGTCGGGTTTGCCAAGATGTTGACTGTCAATGTCTTACCTGTGCGGGTCAGGTCGAACTGAGCGCTTGAATGGCCAGCTGAGACGGTTCCGGAAGTGAGAAAGATCTGTTGGCTGCCTGAGGTACCGATAGTTCCGGACAGGTCATTTCGCGAAAGCTGATTGGCGCCGCTAAAAATGCTGACCACAAGAATAACTGCCGCCGCACCGGCGAATGTGCCAAGCGCCAGATTAAACGACGGGCTGAATTTCCACTGCTTCTTTAAGGAGGCAAAGAACTCTATTGAGTGACGGGTCTTGGTGGCTACAGGGGCTTTTTGTGTTGCGATGCTCGCCATCACATTGGCTTTGAGGTCCCGCGGCGGCGCGACGCGCTCGACCTTGCCGAGATTGTTTTGGGCCAAAACCAGCGAGTCAAAGTACTGGCGGGCGGCCGGATCGCGCTCGAGAAGGGTGCGGAGTTCATTGTGATCTTCGGTGCCGGCAAGGCCGTCGATTACCCGGTTGAAAAGCTCAATATCAGATTGCTTAATCATGGTGTACCGCCTTTTGATCGGAAAGCGCCAGACCCAGTTGTCGGCGGGCGGAAAAGAGTCGAGACTTGACGGTCTTTTCCGGAATCCGCAGGGTGGCGGCGATTTCTTCGTAAGATAGGTCTTCAAAGTGGCGCAGGACGACGACCGCCCGGTACTCGGGAGTCAGGCCAGCCAGCGCTTGGTCTACTGTTTTGGAGAGTTGGGAGGCAGCGAAGGAGTCTTCGGGGGTCGGCGCATCGGCGATGATGGTTTCGGAGATCGGATCGGAGACCCGTCGACGGGCCTTGAAATTGAGCGACTCGTTGATCGCCATCCGGTAAATCCAGCTGAAGAACTTGTGCTCGCCGTCGTAGCTCGCCAGATTCTGGTAGGATTTCAAAAAGACGGTCTGGGCGATGTCCTGAGCGTCTTCGTATCGGCCAACCATTCTCAGCGCCACGTTAAATACTGCCTCCTGGTGTCGGTCGACCAGTTCTTCGAAGGCCTTTCGATCGCCTTGAAGCGACTGGGCAACCAGGGTTTTGTCTTCTGCATCCGACATAATTACAGGCAGGGTTCGGAAAAGTTGGCGGACCGTCCGGAGATTTATCCGGTCGGGGGATCGGCAATCCTATAGTAAAAGGTGGTTAGAATTGACCTATGTTACACACCGACTTAGGCAACATAAACCGTTTTAGGGGAGGCGGCAAGGGGAAAGAGGCGGGCTCAAGCGGGCCCGAACTACTCGAATTTGAGGACCTTGTCGAGGCGGGCCAGTCTGAAAATGTGGCCGATGTGTTCGTTGGCGCCGGTCAGGGTCAGCGAACCGCCCGAGGCGGCCAGCCGTTGATGCAGGCCGATGAACATGCCCAAGCCGGCGCTTGAGATGTATTCCAGGCCCGAGAGATTGATGCGAATTGCGCCTTGCAAAGAGCTCAGCTGTTTGGTGGCGGCGTCGGTCTGAGCGGCGTCCAAGCGACCGACCAGCGCAATCTGGCCGTTGGGGTCATTTAGTATCTGAAACATCGGATCCTTCAATCTTCTTTTCGATGGTAATAATACCGTTTCCGTTTTCGTGCGAGTAGTGAAATTGGTCGGCGAAATGGCGAACGATGTGAAGCCCCATGCCGCCGGTGCGGCGCTCTTCGATGGGGATATCGAGATTGGTCGGGGGGAGTTGGGTGATATCGAGCTTGTCGACCTGCTGGTCAATCAGCCGTATACTCAGGATGTTCGCTTGGAGAGACAGGTTCAGCTCGATGTTTCCTCGAGTGCCGGTGCTGTGCCGCACGGCGTTGACAAACAGTTCTTCCAGCACGACCGCAAGTTCATTGGCAAGATGCTGCGACAACCGTGATTCGGTTGCAAACAGCTGGATCGTGTCGAAGAGTTCGTCAAGTGAACTAAGCGACCGCTCAAATCGACTAGTGCAAGAAGACATAGGTTCTTTTTGGCTTGGCAGTGTTCCGCACAAGAAAATAGCCGAGCGCCAATGCGCCCGGCTATAGAAAGTACTGAATTTCTGTTCTACTGGCAAGCTGCCGTCGGGGCGAAACTGATATAGAGATAGTCGATCAAGCCGGAGAGATCGGCAATGTCAATTCCAGGTTGGCCGTCGACATTGGCTTCTTTCGGGCAGCAAAGCGGTGCGAAGGTGATGTACAAATTGTCGATCAGCGCACTGAGGTCGCTTATGTCAACGCCGTTGCCCGAATCGCAATCGATATTTCCGGTTGACCCGATACAACAACAGGCGTCGCCAATTCCATCAGAATTGGCATCTTCCTGCCACGGATTTGCGACCGCGGGACAGTTGTCGGTGCAATACACGCCGTCACCGTCGAGGTCGGCACAGTCTTCAATTGTTATGAATTGATCGGCGGCCACCGAACTGCGGATCGATTGGAAGCCCGACGGCCAGCGCACGATGATCGAGTCAACGACCGTTGCGTCAAGAAGTCCGAAGTGCTGTTCGAGATTGGTCGAGAAGAAACCGGAGGTTGAAGTCACGGTTCGGTGCTGCCAGGTGGGGACACCACCCAGAATGGCCTTTATTGAAATTCTTGCGCCGATCCCCGAAGCATTGTTTCCGCTGTAGCCACGACAAGCGATCTGAAGCCAATGGTTTCCATTGCCGGAGTTCTTCAGGAGACGATTGCGCGAACCGGGAGAGAAGTAGCCGTAGGTGACAAACAGGTCAAGATCGCCGTCGCGATCGTAGTCCCCCCACGCGGCGCCGTGTGAAGCATAGCCGCCGATTGAAGCAATCGAAACCGCGGCCGTGACATCGGTAAACGTACCGTCGCCATTGTTGCGAAACAACTTGTCGTCCGCGCTGGTTTGTTCGGAAACGAAAATGTCAAGGTCGCCGTCGTTGTCGTAATCGCCCCATGTCGCTCCAGTCGACACGTTGGAATTCGTGATGAGTGTGCCGGTGGCAGGATTGGTGACTTTAGAAAATGTGCCTGTTCCGTCGGCGTGATACAACATGTTCGGTTTGGCGCCGGCGATCCCGCCCCACGTGGTGAGAAACAGATCATCGAATCCGTCGTTGTCGTAGTCGCCCCACGCCGGGAAGAGACCATCGGAGGAGTCGGCGGATAGTCCCGTAAGTGTGTCCGCGGTGAATTGAGCCGTGGATGTTTCGATCAAGAGATTTCGGAAGACCACGTCATTCTCATTAGCAACCGGCGCGCCGGTGCTCACAAAGAGATCGAGGTCGCCGTCACTGTCGATATCTGTCCAGGTTGGATACGAATAGTTGTGCAGGGTGGTAGCGACGGGCGCGGCGGTTTGAAGTGTAAAGGTCTCATTGCCGTTGTTGTGATAGAGTTCAAGGGTAGTGCCTGAGGTCGGGCCAACCACATCACGCGTACAAATGACTATATCGAGATATGAGTCATTGTCGTAATCGCCCCATGCGGCGGCATAATCAGAGCCGGACGTTGTCGTCATTGCTACACTGGGCTTGGTGAAGACTCCACCTCCGGAATTGTGATACAAGATATTGGTTGAGCCGGGATTGCAGACCAACAGGTCGGTTCGACCGTCGTTGTCGTAGTCGCCCCAGGTTTGGATCGCCGTCGATGTGAGATCGGTTGCCAGCGGAGCGGTTAGAGACTGGCTAAAACCGCCGGCGCCGTTATTCAGAAAAACCAGGTTCGCTGCGGCAGATGAGAATACTGCGGTCGAGACATACAGGTCGAGATCGTGATCGGCGTCGATATCGATCCAACTGCACCCCTGACTTAAGAGGCCGTTGTTTAGTGTGATCCCCGAATCAACAGAAAAGGTTTGTCCCAGCGCCGAGGCGGCCACATAGAGAAAAGAGCATGTAATCAGGGCCAGGGCCCATACGATAACTGGTTTGGGCATATCGTCTACTTTCTGTGAGGGAGTCTGTATTGTAGATGGTACGGGGGCAAGATCGTGATGTTGCACCCACTGGCGTGCTGGAAGTGCTTTTCGCGCGTTTTCGCACAAACGGCGGCTCTGCAGGGGCAGAGTCGCCGTTTGTGGTCGTCTCTGTGATCGCGTCAGATTTTGGTCATATTCAGACAGATGCTGATTGCGTGACCGTAGGCCGGTGGCGAAGTGAGCTTGATCTTGATGATCGTATTCGCCGACAAGGTCAGCTCTTTTATCCAGAGCGGAGTGGTTGCGGCCTGCCAGTAGTAGTCTTTTCCGTTGATGTTCACTACGATCGTCTGCAGGGGTTGATCCTTTTCGGCATACCCGGAGAATTCGAGCCGGTAGTCGCCGGCGGCGTTTCTAAACATCCAGACCAGATCTTTATCGCAGGAGGAGAGCTTGCCGCAGAAGGGCTCCGGTTCACAATTGACCGGACCGACCTGCACCGTGTCAACTCGTACGACGGTGTCAACCGAAGTGATCGTGTCGACGGCAATGATAGTGTCGATGGTCGTGAGGGTGTCATTGACGACCACCGTATCGTAGTGTACAACAGTGTGAGTCACGGTCACGGTGTCGACATGAGTCACCGTATCGGTATGAATCAGCGTGTCGATCACGGTCGTCGTTTCAGTTACTGTATCCACCATAGTCACGGTGTCATGAATGTAGTGCGGATCGATGATGTGAATAGTATCGAACCGGATGGTGGTGTCGATCTGTTGAATAGTATCATGCGCTACGGTGGTGTCCGTAGTTCGGATAGTATCGTAAATGCGGACTGTATCGATGCGAAGAGCGCTGTCGCTGGGAGTGAGCGTATCAAAGATGAAGACCGTATCCACCCGAGCCGGCGGGTTGTTCGACGGCGAGTTGTTGACCTCAAGCGGTTCGGAGCAACTGGCGAGATAGATCACACCCATTGCAACAAGCGACAGAAATCCGATGGCGAATGAGCGTTTCATCGGGCGCCTCCAAAGAGCTTATGGGCGGTAACAGTGAACATATAGTTGGCATTCTTAGCGTCAGACAGATCGGCGAAGGCGTTTCGTTCTTTCGACGGAACCCAGGCGCCGGTGACCGAAAGCCAGTTAAGCGGTTGGGCGCGCAGGCCAAAGAGCGCCCCTTCCGACAGGCGAACATATTTGTAATATTCGCGGGATATCTTCTCGATGCGAACCCAGCCAACAAGAAATCCCAGGCGCGTGCTCTCGAACGGAAAGACAATCAGGTTGCATCCGGCCATGCGACGACGGGTCGAGAATTCCAGCGTATCCGATTCATAATTGCCGTTCCAGAACGTGTAACCGCCGACCGCTTCAACGTAGAGTTTCTGCTTCCAGGTGATGGCGCCGCTGACAATCGGCATCCCGCCGAATCGCGCGACGGCCACACCGCCACCGATTTGAATTCCCAGGTGTTCGACCGGTGGTGGCGTCTGGATGATTTGCGGAGCCACCGGCTCGGTTTTGGCGGGAACAGTTTCGACGCGGACAATCGTTTCTTTGGGAGGTATCACGACGCGAATGGAAGCAAATCGATATTGACTGCCGATCACGGCGGCATCGAGCGACTGGATGATCAGGCGGGTAGAATCGACCGAGAAATGATCGATCAGCCAGCGTCGAAGGATGTGCGCGCGACCAAGCGCGAGGCCGGGATTTTTGGCGTCGTGACTTTCCTGATATTTTTCACCGTCGGCGCCACCGGTGATGATGGCCAGCGCGGAGGTGTTATCGCGAAGGGCGTCGGCGACCGTCTGCAGTTTGGCCTGGTAGGGTTCGAAGATTTTTGGATCGACACTTCCGCCGACACCGAGCGGGAAGTCGCTGATGACGACATCCTGCGCCACAGCAGCGACGCTGAACACGATCAGCGCGAGGGCGGTTACTACCAGAAGTTTGGCGAGCAACATTGTGACTTTCATGGCACGCATCTCCGTTCCGATGAGACCTTTCGCAGACGATTGCATGGGGGGAATCCCATACTGACGCCGGCGAGTTGTATCTCCTTTGGCGACAACGGGTAATTTGCGTCGCGCCGGAGGTCTCTGTATTTGGATACTATAGAGAGCAAACGGCGGGCCGGGTGAGTTTCTCCGGTATGCAGGCATGGCTGGACAACCAAATGAGCGGCTTGTGTCGATCTCGCGCGAGTAGTACATTGTTCGTGGTTACGTGGAACGATTTGGCGACGTCCGAATGATCGGGACTCAGGAGGGAACGGATGAAAAGGTCAATACGAAGATCAATTCTCTTTGCCGTAGTATTTACTTCTCTGTATGGAGGGGTGATCGGCGCTCAGGACGTTGAGCCGCCGGACAAGGATCTCGACAGTGTCTCCGACGCTGTGGTAAGCCGGGCGTTTATGGAGAGACCTCCGCTGTTATGGACGACCGAGCTAGCCGCCAAAGTGCTCTTGCAGTCAATACTCCCAGGTGAGGGATTAATAGTTGTGACCGATTCGGCGGGGTGCCTAGCGGTGGATATGCAAAACGGCGAGCGAATGTGGTCGCTAAAAGATATCGGCGGGATGACCTCTGCTAAATTCGTTCCTATTCCCGGGACAACTATCGGCTGTCTGCTCGCGTGCAAAACGTGGTCGCAGTATAACCGAAATTCGCGGACTAATTTCGATCACTACTACAACACCCTGTATGTTATCGATTTTGCGGAGGGACGCGAACTGTGGAACAGCGAGCGATTCGGGTATTACTCAGTACATGGGTTTTTCTATCTGCCGCCAATTAAGGCACTGATGCTCTACGGACGCGACACCGGTAAGACGACCTGGACGATGGTTGTGTCAGCTGACGCGGGCCAGCAAATTTGGCGAAGCGATAGTTTGTTCGGAGCCAGCGGAGCCGAACTCATGGCGAATTTTCCTGAAAGCGATGACATTCTCAACGGGCAGCAGATTCCGATGTTCGACACCGACTCTAGTATGATTCTGTTAATGGACAAGGATGCCATCAGGAAGATCGACCTGCGCACCGGAGCGGCGATTTGGCAAACGCCGGTTCATGTCAAAGAATTATCGGCGCCGAGCAAAGGGTACGCGCTTTCCGTGATGTCGAGTGATCGCGGCACCGCCTATTTCCCGATAGATAAGGGTATCCTGGCTGTTCGCACCGCCTCGGGAACGATTGTATGGGATTCGATTGCCCGGCTTCCCAACCGACCGTATCAGATAGAATTCGCCGACAAAGGACTGGTAGTCCGGGGTGGACCCAATCCTGAAAAGGAAGGCGGACACGACTACATTTCGTACATCGATACAGTTAGCGGGAAGCTCGTTTGGAAACAGGCTTTTACCGAACCAAAACACCTTCAGAGTTCGAACTTTGTATTGAAAGATGACCATGCTTTTGTCTTTGCCAATAAGAAACTCTGGAATGTAGCGCTGGCTGACGGAAGTTTCTCCGAATCGAAGAAGATCAAATTCAAGACTGCGGCGCTGTCACCAAGCATAGAACTTCGTGACACCTGCTTCCTGATAAATAGCGCCAACAATGTGGGGATGATCGGCGTGGGCGGTGATACGGTGTTTGCGTCGACGTTCAAAGCTCCGGGGATAACTTTTGGCCAGTTCATGGGAGCGTTTGCCGTCGGTTTCATGTCGGGCATGATGAGCGGCATGATGTCGGCCGCGCTGACACCCGGGTATACCTATTATGTCTACCCGACCGGATACTACGAGCCGGCATCGCCTGTCGCAACGAGTGTCGTGCAGAACTATGTGTATATCCTGACCAATGTGCGTGACGAAACGGGTCGAAAGCCGGGGCTCGTAAAGGTCAATCGCCTGACCGGTGAGGCCGAGCGCGGAATAAAACTCGGTGACCGTTCGCCGCTGTATTCGGTGGACCGAGACCAGACACACTTATACTACGTCCGCGACGATCGCTTTCTGGAGTGCTACGAGTTTTAGCAGGTTCCTTCACTTCGTGCCGAAATGATAGGCGAGGTGAACGCCGTACATGTGGTTGATCGCATAGGTCAAATTCTTGCCGATCGGGAATTGCACGTGTACGCCGGGTTCTATATGCCCGAGGTGAATGTCAGCAGCGAATGACACTGAGGTCTCGTGGCGATATTCGAAGGGGATACCTTCCTGGGTCAACAAATACAAGCTGCTGAATGCGGTCATTAGACGGATATTGCTCGTCTTGTACCAGAGATTGACCGTCGGGTCGAGAAAGAATTCTTTGTCGGCTCCGTCAGGAATAGCCAATTGCCCGCCAACAGTTGCGCGGATTCCAAAACCGCCGGGCGCAACGTATCGGTATCCCCAATTGGAGGAAATTTGGAGCATCTTGTTCCAATAGGCAAGAAACCGATGTGACGAGATGAGCTGTGAGGGGAATGCCCAGTAAGTGTTCTCCTCTGAAATCAACGGCAGCCGAAAACCAACATTCCAGAGTGGCGAGGAACCCTGCTTGCTGAGTTCTAAGCCGAAATATGGATTTGCAAAACCAGCGTGAGATGACTTGTAGACAATTGTCTGTCCCAACTCAGATGTCCGACCGTATTCGACCTTGGTTGCGAAATACGTGAATTCAGTTACGAGACAGATTGTCGGCGATACTCGTCCTCTTATTGTCAGGAATGACGAGGAAGTCGGGAATTTTATCTCTTTATAATACGCGTCAAACGATCCGGCGGTGAATTCGGCCTGGATGCCCGGTGTTCCCTCGGGATTAAGCCACTCGACCTGGGCATGCGAAGAACTTGGGGCGAAAGCGACTGTCAGCGTCGCGATAGCCGCATAGGCGTATGTCAGCAATTTCACAGAGCACCTCCCACAATACTGGATTGGTTTGTCTATAGTATACATCACAGGTGAGCGGTCGACAAGCCCTCAGGGGAAAATCGTTGTCGGCCGGGTTGAGATATGTTATCGTGCCCCGACACCCAAACCCCTGTTATTGAGGATCGGAACGATGTCGCAGTCAGAACACAAACCGTTCGTTTCGCCGTTCGATTCACCCCGCGAATTCACTCTTCGGGCTTTGATTTTAGGATCGATCCTCGGAATTGTCTTCGCGGCATCGTCGGTCTATCTGGCGCTCAAAGTCGGCATGACGGTGTCGGCGTCGATTCCGGTGGCAGTGCTTTCGATTACGCTATTCAGGGCGCTGGGGCGTGCGACGATTCTTGAAAACAATATCGTCCAGACAACCGGCTCGGCGGGGGAATCAATCGCCTTTGGTGTTGCGACTACCATGCCGGTCTTTCTGCTTCTGGGCATGGATATGCAGTTGATGGGGATTCTGATTATATCACTGCTTGGCGGCATCCTGGGTGTTCTGATGATGATTCCGCTGAGGCAGGGGTTGATTGTCAAAGAACATGGCAAACTGACTTATCCTGAGGGAACCGCTTGTGCCGACGTTTTGGTTGTCGGCGAGCAGGGCGGCACGAATGCCAAGACGGTCTTTCTGGGATTCGGCATCGGCGCCATTTACAAATTGTTCAACGCCGGGTTTAAACTCTGGCAGGAGATTCCGGAGCGGATTTTCACGTTTTTCAAAGGGGCGTCGTTTTCGGCTGAGGTCACACCGGAACTTCTTGGTGTTGGATATATCATCGGGTCGAAAGTTTCGGCCAATATGATGGCAGGGGGAATGCTTTCGTATTTGGTGCTGATTCCCGCGATCAAGATCTTCGGCGAGTCGCTTCCGACCGCGATGTTTCCCGCGAGTGAATTGATTCGCGACATGGAGCCGGGGCAGGTGCGCAATGCGTATGTGCTCTATATCGGCGCGGGTGCAGTCGCCACCGGCGGGATTATCAGCTTGATCAAGTCGTTTCCGACCATCATCTCGGCGTTTCGTCGCGGATTCAAAACGTTTGTCGACTCGCGGAAAAACGCCGGCGAGGTCAAAAAAGAACTTCGCACCGAGCGCGATTTGCCGATGTCGATTGTCGTCTTTGGTTCTATCGGGTTGGTGATCGCAATCTGGGCGGCGCCGATTCTTCATATTAATGCGCTGTCGGCGGTGCTGATCGTGCTCTTCGGGTTTTTCTTTGTTACTGTGTCCAGTCGAATAACAGGGGAAATTGGGTCATCATCGAATCCTATTTCCGGGATGACAGTCGCAACACTTCTGATCACTTGTTTACTGTTCTTAGCGGCAGGGTGGACCGGTGTTGGTTTCCGGGCGATGGCGCTTTCGACCGCGGCCATTGTCTGTATCGCGGCCTCGAATGGCGGGACGATTAGTCAAGATCTCAAGACCGGATACTTGGTGGGAGCGACACCCAAATATCAACAGTTGGCGATCATGATCGGCGTTGTCACCAGTGCGCTGGTGATCGGGTTTGTGGTGATCTTACTGAACAATGCCCATACCACCGTTCCCAGGATGGACTATCCAAATTACGTGGCCACCGTGCCGACCGATGCGCCGACTCAACCGGGTCCGGATGGAAAAACCTACCGCGTGCACTATGTGTCAGAGCCGGTTGGCGACGTCGCCATTGGAAAGTACCTGGTGAACGAGTCAAACCAGATTGTCTATTTGATCGATCCCGGGATCGCAGGGACTCATCCGGTGGTTGACGGAAAGCACACCGAGAAATTCGATTCCCCGAAAGCCCGCCTCTTTTCGCTGATTATCGACGGCATCCTGACTCAGAAGCTGCCGTGGGGATTGGTGCTGATCGGAATCTTTTTGGCGCTGGTAATGGAATTAGTCGGTGTATCGTCGCTGCCGTTTGCGGTCGGATTGTATCTGCCGCTTTCAAGTTCAGTGCCGATCATGGCCGGCGGAATGGTACGAGCATTGGTTGACCGCAAACGCAAAGGAACAGAGGCAGAGGCCGAGTTTTCGCCGGGTGTGCTGCTGTCGTCGGGCTTCATTGCGGGGGCCGCACTGATGGGAGTTGCGCTGGCGCTTCTGGTGGGCCTTGAGTGGGACGACAAGATTAATTTCTCTTCATGGGTGGGAGTACTGGCCGAGGCCGACTGGTTTGCCGCGCTTCCGTTTGTGATACTGATGTTTGTGCTGTACAAAGTGGCGCTGGCCAAGCCGAGCACGAAGTAGTCAGATAATAAACATATCGGCAGTGCTGGTATTGTACTTGTTGCGCAGCACTTCTTCGCTTCGGGGATTGTATCTGATCGCCAATTGGAGATATTTTGCCGCCGTGACAAGTTCGTTTTGGTCACCCGTCAAACCGGACATCGTTCGGTAGTAGATCGCCGCTAACAGATTGACCACAAAGTCGGTAGGGTACACACGTACCAGAGTATCGACAATCGGGGCACAGTCGCGGATTCGTCCAGTGTGGGCCAGCCAATGATACAAATAAATCAGCGCGTTTCTATTGTGGGGCGCCGATTGCAGAGTTTCGCGAATCAGCGAATCAGGGGGGAGTTTTCCGCCAAAGGCCATGACCTCGGCGGCGCGCTCAAAGGCGGTCGGCTGATATTTAGCGGCCGTCTCGTTGCCGAACAGGTTGTACACCGGCACGACATAGTTGATGTTGTCGCGAATCCAGAAGCGGGCGATCACCGGCGCTGACGCAAAAATCGGGTTGTTCTTCTTCAAAGCCAGCCAGAGGTTGAGCGGCAGAGCGAGATGGGTGACGGGGTACTCGCGCAAAAGCTGTTCGCCCTCGCCGAGCGGCTGTTTGACAAACAGCGGGAAGGCGCGCAGGTCGTTGCCGCAGGTGATAGCCGGGCCGACCTGGCCGCTGATGACGGCGTCGGGGCCGAGGAGGCCGGCAAGATCACTGTTGGCGTCGCGAATTCCGTAGGTTCTCTTGCTGTACCAGTCGGAGTACAGGTATCCGTCGACAGCGATCGAACCAAGCAGAATTGCGACCGCGACGTACTTCACCGTCGTTGCATTAACACTAAGTGATCTCCAAAACAGGAATGCGATTGCGGCTGTCAGCACTGCCGCGAGCGGGGCGATATACCACACCCAGCGGAAATAGGTCCGTACCGACAGCGAGTCGATACTGAACGGTGTGACCGCGTGATACAAGAAATACCAGGTGAGCGCGAGCACGAGCGCTGCCTGCCACCAACTGACTTTGTTTGTCCGACGAACCATGGCCGGCGCGCGGGAGACCCAGTGTGCGGTCAGTATGACCATCGGAATAATCAGGATATACTGGTACCGGAGCGGTCGATAGTTGAATACCGACAGAATGAGA
Source organism: uncultured Ignavibacteriales bacterium (assembly GCA_964455535.1). Taxonomy (GTDB): domain Bacteria; phylum Zixibacteria; class MSB-5A5; order GN15; family FEB-12; genus JACRAV01. The sequence continues at coordinate 12,644 of CAYVWS010000002.1, forward strand.
ATAGACCCGACCAGCCATGAGGCCGAGTAAATCTGTAGTTTACGAAGCGACTCGAGCGGCTCTTTGAAAAAGATCAGCCAAAGGAGCGCGACGAAACAACCGGCCGATACAAACGGAATGTACTTATGCAGGCCGGTGCGGCCGAATGAAAAGAGATTTTCAAACGGCCCAAGCGGCAATTCAAGACCGTGCGGGAAACCGTGACCCTCGGTACCGTGTGTCCACAGAAACGAGGCCAGCTCGAACTTTCCGTGGACCAAAAAGGATAGGGCAACGACAGACACTCCGGCGGTGGCGAGCGCCGCCAAAGAGAGTAGCCACTTCCCGGAATGGTTCTGGGAAATCCACCAGACAACCGGCGGAATTATCAATAGTAGTCCAAAGGCCTTGGTGAAAAAAGCGATTAGCGCGACGAGCAGTCCGATTGCAATCGCCGAATTGAGTTTGTCAGTCAAGCTCAGTGCCACAACAAAGAAGACTCCGGCGCCGAAGAGCAGGGCATTTTCCGAGAATGGAAATCGGCTGTAGATGATGAGCACGAAGCAGAAGGAAACAAGCAGCGCTGCCTGAATCGCGGCCATAGCGCTCAGTCTTCGCGCAAGAACGAGTAAGAAAAGAAGCGCCCCGAGTCCGCTGAGCAGAATACCGATGAATGTGCCCGTTGTTATCGAGACACCCATGACTTGGTAGGCGAGATACCCGACCCCGGAGATGAGAGATGTTTTGAACGCTTGCCAATGAGTGTATCCAAACAGATCCCACTGACCGAATTCGACTTTGTTCTTGGCGAAGAGCGTAAGGTAGCCGCCGTCGGTGGTGAAATCCTGGCTGCCGTCGGCAAAGAAAGCCGGGGCGTCGGCTTCGGGGTCGAATGTGCGGAGGGCGATGCCGGCCGCAAAAATCAGAAGCACAATCACAACTACCCGCCAGTGGTGGCCTGAGGGGCTTGGAGAAACGTCGCTGTCGTTTTCTTTCGGCTTCACACTACCGCTAATATACGCCAACGAAGTCGGCGCAACAGCGTCAACATGACCGTGACAATCGAGCTCCTTCCCCCACAAAAAAAGGCCGCCTGCTCACGCAGGCGGCCTTTCGGTCAGAGGACCGTTCGATCAGAAGATGCTCACGGACACATCTTGAGCGGAGTGAAGCTGATGTACAGGCGATCGATAAGAGCGGAGATATCGCTGATATCGATATTGCCGTCACCGTCGACATCCGCCGCGTGTTCGCAGCAAATCTCGTTAAGCGAGATGTACAGACCGTCGATCAGCGCCGAGAGGTCGGAGATATCCGAGCCGCCGGCCGGGTCGCAGTCAATGTTTCCAGAGGTGCCAATGCAGCACGGCGAGTTGCTCAGGGCTCCCGGGCAACCAACGCCGTCGCCGGCATACACTCCACCAGCCATGTCGCATTTGACCTTGGTGGTCGTGATGCAAGTACCGTCTGGCAAGCAGCAGCAACCGGTCGGAGTACCGAGCGTCGGGCAGCTGGTCGGTGAGCAGGGCGCACCGATAGTGAAGCTGACTCCGCCAACCGCAGCACAGTCGGCCGCTGTCGCCTGGATACAACCGCCGCCATTCGGCAGACAGCAGGCGCCGGTCTGGCCGATAGGTTCGCAGGTCGTCGCAAGGCACGGCACGTTGTCGCCCTTGTAGACGCCACCGAGAGCCGCGCAGTCAGCCGCGGGGATGACGACACATCCACCGTTGGGCAGACAGCAGGCGCCACGGAGCGGCTTGCACGGATTAGGCGTGCAGGAGGATCCGTTGCCCTGCCAAGCGCCGTGGAGGTTCTTACAATTGTTGGCATTGGTGATGATGCAGGTGCCGTTCTCCAGACAGCAAGCGCCCTTTGACGGCGGCTTGCAGCGGATGAGGGCACAGCTTGTGCCCGGACCCTGCCAGATACCTGAGGCCTGATTGCATTTCAGCTTGGTGGTCTGAACGCAGGTGCCATCCGGCAGACAGCAAGCGCCTTCTTTGACTCTCGGGCACAAGGTCGGTGAGCAGGGGCTTCCTGCACCGTACCAGGTACCTTTGGCCTTTTTGCACTCGTCGGCAGTCATCTGAACGCACGTACCGTTCGGCAGACAGCAGGCGCCGTCAAGGTGCTGAGGACACTGGAGGCCCGGTGTGGCACAATTGGTGCCGGGGCCGAAGAAAATGCCGTGCTTCGACTGGCAATCCATCGGCGTGGCCTGCACGCAAGATCCGTCGGGCAGACAGCACGCGCCGGTTTCGTCGTGCGGACACGGCACGGCCGGATCGCAGGAGCTTCCGTCACCGCCGTAGATGCCGTGCATCTTTTCGCAATCGACGGCCGAAACTGTGACGCACGCGCCGGTCGGCAGACAGCACGCGCCGATCTTCTGTTCGCACGGGGTCGGAGGCAGGCAGTTGGAACCGTCGCCCAAATAGAGACCACCGGCGGCCTGACATTTCACGAGTGTAGTGATGATACATCCTGCGCCGGGGATACAGCAGCCGCCTTCTTTAGGAGGCGGACAGCCATCCGGACCGCACACACTTCCGTCACCCATGTAGAGTCCGCCTTGCTTGACACAGTCAGCCGCAGTCATGATTACGCAGGCACCACTGGGCAGACAACACGCGCCCGTTTGGACACCGTTGCAGATGAGCGGAGAGCAAGGTGTATAGTCACCGTAGTAGGTTCCGCCCGCCTGCTGACACGCCGTTTGAGTCAGCATTTGGCACGGGAGACCGGGCACACAGCAAGCTCCGCGCGGTGGGTCGCAGTTGACCGTAGCACAGGGGACGCCGTCGCCGAAGTAAACACCGCCGAGTTTCTTACATTCATCGGCGAGCATTTCGATACAACCGATACCGGCCGCGGTTTGCAGACAGCAGGCGCCTTTCTTGGGACCGCCCGGACAGGTAACTCCGGAACAAGGGATATTGTCGCCCTGATACACGCCGCCGTGCGACTGGCAGTCCGCCATCGAAACCATAACGCAGGTTCCGTTCGGCAGACAGCAGGCGCCACGGATAACGCCGCCGTCACACAGGCCGGGAGTACACGGTACGCCGTCGCCCTGATAGATTCCGCCATGCTTCTGGCAGTCGGAAGCGGTGGCGATTACACACTGTCCGGTAGTCGGAATACAGCATGCGCCGGTCGCCACTTGGGTGCTGTCGCAATGACCCTGACTGCAGGGAACATTGTCCCCGCGATAGACGCCGCCGGCCTGAGCGCACTGGGCGGCCGTAATCATCGCGCAGCTGCCGTCGGGCAGACAGCAGGCGCCTCGCGGCGGTGTGCCGCATTGAATGGTCGCGCAGGTCCCGCCGGGGAACCAGGTGCCATGACCATTCGCGCACTCGGAGGGAAGATTGGTGACGAAACACTGGCCGTTCGGCAAACAGCAAGCACCGTCTTGTACGCACACGTTCGGTGTGGTGCAGCTAGTGTTGTCACCCATGTAGTAGCCGTTCTGCTGGGCGCAGGTGGCAGCGTCGGTTTGGACGCATCCACTTAGAAGACAGCAGGCGCCGGTCGCCAATACAACGGTACCGGTCATGCCGAGATGGATTGTGCACTCATACGGCCAGGGCCCGGGGCCATCGGCCGCGACGAACACTTGTGTGTATGAGCCCGAAGAAAACGGACCCGAGTTCCAGGGTTTCGGAGCCCCGGTACGGGTGGTCGTGTGGGAGAACCCGTCGAGATTGACCCATTTGACGGTGTCGCCATACGCAACGGTGACCGTCCCGGGTACAAACGCGAAATTCTGCAGGTTTACCGTATGGACGGTCGCCTGCGCCTGTCCTGTACAAATCAGTGCCAGAAGCAGCAGACCTGTACAGCAGGTCAGAAGCTTTCTCAGCATAGTCCCTCCGTGAAATTAGGTTGTGAGATATCGTGTGAGTTGTGAGTTGTTTCGTGAATGAGAAGATTAGAGAAATCGAGAGCGGAAAACGCAAAGGTGAACAGGACGGCAACTTGACCCGGCCGACATCGACGATCGCAACAGTGACTGTCAACGAGGCGATTCATACACAGACGCGCAGCGCCGAAATTATTCGTGACGCCAGTTTCTTTCAGTTCTGCCGAAGGCCGGCGGTTTTCGATGGTACGTATGGTATTCTCCACACGCCGGTCCACGCGGCGCGGATGAGGGATGAGATTACCAATGTGTAAGAACTGTTTTCCGACTTGAAACTGGAGTAAATGTAACCATTTAGTCCATATCGTGTCAAGACAATTCTTTAGCCGTAATCACACACAAAAGTAATATTTCGAGTTCGGGAAATTGAACTTTGGGTGAAAGTCGGGTATACTGTACGTAGATTCTTGTCAATACCCATATGAATCGAAAACCGAGCCGCACATCGCCAGCCGCCAACCCATCGAGCCGTCTGCTTGCTGCGACGGCGATTGCCTTATTTGTTGCCGCTGCCGCCGCGGCCGTCATGTCGATCTACCATATTTGGTCGATTACACTCCCCGGCTGTGGGCAGGGCGGCGGGTGCGAATGGGCGACCACCGGCCCGTACAGCAAAGTGTTAGGTGTGCCGGTTGCATTTTTGGGAGCGGCGTATTTTGCCGCCGGCTTGTGCCTTTTGGTACTATCTCGGCAAAGCTATCCCGACAAAGTGTGGATCTGGATTGTGCGAGCGGGGGCGGTGGCGTCGCTTGTCTTTGTGGGCATCATGCTTGCCAACAGTCGCATCTGCCTCTGGTGTGCGACTGTCCACACGGCCAATCTTATTCACTGGGCGGTGGCCGAGCGGCTTGTCAAAGGCGGTCGTCGGTCGAGGTCGGGTGATAGTAAGAATCTGACTATATCGGCACTTGCCGGGGCCGTCGTTTTGGCGGGTCTGTTCATGGGAAAGATGTCACTGGCCGGAAAAGTCGAAGAAGCTAATCGGGCGAAGGGAATCGAATCGATCAACCGAATCGGGGCCGATACTGTCAATCAATCCGTTCCGAGTGCGCAAACGGGTTCGCCCGAGCCGGCGGTGCAGACTTCGGATGCGGCTGCATCCTCACTTCGATTCGGCGGTCGCTACTGGGAGGGGAACCCGAACGCTCCGGTTCGGTTGGTTGTTTTCCAGGATTATCAGTGTAAGCTGTGTTTCGAAGTCGAAGGTGTTATCGCTAAGCTGCTGGCGGCGCGAAACGACGTTGCGTTTTCTGTCAAACAGTGGCCGTTTGATGCGGCGTGCAATCGGTACATGCTCGGATCGAGCATACATCCCGGGGCGTGCGAGGCATCCAAAGTCGCCGAGGCGGCCGGATTAGTCGGGGGCACAAAAGCGTTTTGGGGGATGCACCATTGGCTGGTTGATCGGGGAGGCCAGTTCACACCGGCCGATTTGAAAAAGGAATTGGATGCGCTTGGGGTCGATGTCGATGAGTTCGGGGTCACGTTTAACGGCACTGAACTCGACAGCTTAATTCAGCTCGATATCGAAGAGGGAATGGCGTTCGGCATTACCTATACACCGATGATCTTTGTTAACGGCTATCAGGTTGAGGGGTGGCAGTCGGCGGGAGTGCTTCCGGCGGCCATCGATCGGGCGGCGCAGATAGCAAAGAAATTTCCGAGAATGAATGACCGCCCCGATCTGGCGCTCGATATGCAGTATCGCAACTGGCAGAGCGCGCCGACCGTCGATCTGAAACTGCGGCCTGATGAGCTAGTGCGGGGCAAGGCCGATGCGCCGACCACAGTTCTTGTGTATGGCGATCTGACCTGCGTGTATCATGCCGCTGCCCGCAAAACACTGAATCAAACGCTGGGTGTATTCAAAGATGTGCGATTCGTGTTCCGTGATTTTCCACTGGATAAGAACTGCAATCCGCTGGTTAAGCAGGATATTAACCCGCGTGCCTGCGAAGTGGCGCGCTGGACCCATGCAGTGCGTCGATTGGGCGGCGATAGTCTGTATTGGCGGGCGCACGACTTTGTCGTCTTGAGTCGTGATCACCTCGAATCGCTTACCGTTCAAAATCTCAGCGACCTTGTCGGCATCGAAGCCAATCGCATTCTGGAAGTCGCTAATTCTCCTCAGGTGGCGAATGACATACAGGCCAATCTTGATCTCGCGATTGCTGCCGGTGTGAATCAGTCGCCGACCATATACGTAAATGGCAAGCAGGTAGCCGGCTGGCGCACGCCGGGGCTTCTTTGGAAAGTTATTCAGGCTGCGACCAAAGGAGGGAGTTGATGCGACGGGCGGTCGCGCTGCTCGCTTTGGTTTCCCTATGTTGTGCGGCTCATTCCGAGGCCGCTGTTCAGTTTGTCTGGTCGGGGGCCGTTACGCCGACCTCGGCTCGTGTCAACGGCAAGGTAAGCGTCGATAGTGCGCTTGTGCGGCTGGCATACACTGACCAATCAGATTTCTCCGCGCTTTCATTTTCGACAATTGACACCGCGATTACGGCGAAGAATAACCGGGTCGTGTCGCTTTCGGTCACCGGCTTAACGCCGAACATTCAATACTACTATGCGCTTGAAGTAGACGGGGTAGTGGATTTGAGCGTGACCGGCAGGTTCAGGACATTTCCGTCGGGGGTCGCATCATTTTCGTTTGCGCTTGGTTCGTGCGCCTGGACCGGATCCAATGCAACCACATTTCAGACTATCCGGCAGTTGGATCCGCTCTTTTTCTTCCATCTGGGCGATTTCGACTACGAAAATATTGCGGTGAACGACCGCAATGTGTACCGCCAGACTTTCGAGACCGTACTGGCGTCACCGGCTCAATCGCAGCTATACAGAAATGTACCGATTGCGTACATGTGGGACGATCACGACTATGGGCCCAATAATTCCGACTCGCTGGCGCCCGGACGATTAGCCGCGCGATTGACGTATCAAGAATACGTTCCGCATTATCCGCTTGAGGCGGGGAGCGGCGATGTGGCAATTTATCAACGGTTCGATGTCGGCCGGGTCAGATTCTTGGTTTGTGATTCCCGTTCAGCGCGGTCCCCGTGGACAGCCGCCGACAACGCGCAGAAGACCATGCTGGGCGAGTCGCAGAAGGCGTGGTTCAAAGACCAACTCATTCGGGCGCGCGATAGCGCAGCGTTGATCGTGTGGGTTAATACACTGCCGTGGATCGGGACAACCGGAGATGACGGTTGGTATTTGTACACCAACGAACGGCGCGAACTCGCCGATTTCATCCGTGACAATCAGATTTACAACCTTTGCCAGATATCGGGTGACGCCCACATGGTGGCGATCGACGACGGCACCTATTCCGACTATGCGGTCGGCGGTGGCGCCTGCTTTCCGGTCTTTCATGCCGCGCCGCTTGACCGGACACCGTCGCCCAAAGGGGGACCGTACAGCCACGGCATGTTTCCCGGGACCAACCAATTCGGACTGTTCACGGTCGTCGACTCGGGAGTTGGAGTGCCGATGAAAGTGATCTGGAGCGGCCGACTGGAGAACAATCAGGAATTGGTGCACTACGAATTTTTTCCCGGCGAATGTCACTCGTGCTGCGATGTGTTGACCGGAAATGTCGACTGTGACAGTGAAGGCGGAGTGGATATTTCCGATATCTCGGCGCTCATTGACTATCTCTATATTTCATACCGACCGCTGTGCTGTAGTCATGCGGCTGACACCGACGCTGACTTCAAGCGTGATCTGTCCGATCTGACTCGACTTATCGACCGGCTCTACATATCTTTTGAGCCATTGGCGCAGTGCGGCCAGTAAGTTGAAAAGATCGGATAGTTGCGAAGTGACATCGACGGCCATTACAGATAAGCCCGTGTTTCACGAGGGCGAAAAGAACGCCTTGCAAAAGGTGCGCGGCTGGATTGAACGCCATCCGCTTGCAACCGTTCTCATCGCGGCTTCGATTTTTCGACTGATCGCTGTCATCTGGTCAAAGGGGTTTGTGCACTCGGATGATCACTACGATACAATCGCCATCGCCTATGACTGGATAAAGACCGGACTGTATGGCCCCGACGGATTTGTACATTGGCAAGAACAGCCGAGAATTGCCTCGACGCGCTTTCCGCTGTATCCGTTCATGCTCTTTGGAGTGATGAAGTCGTTTCAACTGTTCGGGGTGCAGAGCTTGGACACGATGATGTACGGCATTCGGCTGGTGCACGCCGCGATTTCCCTGATTCCCGTAGTTGTCACCTACTCGATTGTGCGACGATTTACCGGCAGCGAGCGATGGGGGATGGCGGGCGGGTTGTTTGCAGGGCTCCACTTCGCCATGCCGTTTCTCGGTGTCCATAATCTGATTGAATCGGTCGGCGGTAATATCTGGATGGCGGCGCTGTACGGATTCTATCGCTATCGCGAGTCGCGTAATGTCAGTTGGCTCTGGATGGCAGGGCTGGCGACCGGGATCGCGTGGATGATCCGCTTTCAGATCGCCTTCGCGGTTTTGCCGATTCCATTCATCCTTTGGTACGAAGATCGAAAGATGAGGGGCGCAATACACTATAGCTTCGCGGTCGGAGCAATGATACTCTCAGCGTGGGTAACTGATCTGATTTTCAAAGAGGAGTTTGCCGGGACGACGCTGACCTATCTGCGCTCCAGCGTCGATCTCAATCCGCTGTATTCGACGATTCCAGCGATGTATCTCATCATACTCATAGTCGCATTCATTCCCCCGATATCACTGATGCTGTTTTGGGAATCATTGCGACCGTCGTTCGTGCGGCAGCATCGTATCCTCGTCTTCAGTTTTCTGTCGTTTCTCGTCGGGCACTGGCTGCTGGCTAATCAGCAAGAGCGGTTTATTTTCCCGATGCTCCCCGTCTGCATTTTGATGTTCGTGCTGGCGTTGTGGCATCGACGTCAGACCAAAGGATACACTGTTGGAAAGGCGAGCTGGTTACGCGGTGCGGTTGGCGCGGCGATCGGCGTGAATGCCATACTGTTAGTGTTTTTCAGCGTTGGCTACGCTCACAAGGGGCTTATTGAGCCGGTCATCGATATCGACCGCGCGTCGCCGGGCAGTCGCGTGCTGTATCTGCAGCCGTCAATGCGGCCGTGGATTGCCAAAGAATACGCGGCGAGTGAACTTAGGGCCGAGTATGTTAAGAATTGGCGTGAGTTCGCCGGATTGCGATTATTCGGGCAAACGGAGAATGCATTTGATTACTTTGTGGTGTATCCGACGCGAGAAGTGCCGTTGTCTGAATGTCTGGATTCGCTGACCGGCACGTTTGGCGAAGTGACATTGTGGCGGGAATATACTGCCTCGTGGTATGACCAGGCGCTGCACCTATTGAACCCGCGCCATAACGACAATTTCGCCGCGTATGTGTATCGCCGACCGATGTCGGCTTCTCAGTGATAGACGCCTATCTGACTCGTTCCGGGTCGGGGAAGTCGCGGAAAAATCCGGAGCGGACATCTTTCACAATCGAATAGACACGGGCATGGCGGGTTTCGATCTCGCCTGAGCGCGTGGCGACAATCTTGAACGCCGAATCAAGCTGGGCCATGTCCTTGGTTGAGATGATGATCTGAAACTCACCGAGTTCTTCGGGGCCGAAACCGAATTTGCGGCGCATCACCTGATACGAAACGATTTTGCCGTTGTCGCGAAGATACCCGAGATATCCTTCGAGGGCATCACACAGTTCCAGATCCTTGTGACCGTCTTTTAGATTACACCAGACGAAGAGATGATCCATAGTTGTCCTTTGCCTTATTTTTCGAAAGCAACCGGGTCTTCCCAGACATTGAAGCAGATGCCGAACGGATCGCGCAGATAGCAGGGCTTGCCGCGGCCATCCCAGCGGACTTCGGTGCAGCCGTGGGCGAGCAATTCGATCCGCGCCGTTTCCAGATTATCCACGACTACTTCCATAATGGGTCCGAGCGGCGGGCCCTGATCGATGAAGAGGCGAATGGGGGAGGCATCGAGTTCGGTATTTTGATCGGAAACTTCGACGAGCTTGTACCCAAAAACCTGTTGGTAGAACTCGACCGCACGTGCCTTGTCGGTCACCTGATAACAGACGCATCGACTTGTCTTGTAACGCGCTCTCATATATGTGGCCTCCCCGGCCTGTGCAAATATTGACAGTATGAATCTACGTTGCGCAGATTGGCCGGTCAAGCGAACGGAAAATAAAGTTGACAGAATTTGCGTCCGATGATTGATTGGTGCAGAGACTCCATGCTGCGTGTATAAGCGAACAAATTCCAAGGAGGATTGAGATGAAACGAATACTTGTCGGCGCTCTGGTAGTGGCTTTGGCCCTGGCTGGAGTTGGCTGTTCAAAGATGAACAAGACTGAAAAGGGCGCGGTCATCGGTGGCGCGGCCGGCGCGGTGATCGGCGGCGTCATCGGCAAACAGGCCGGTAATACTGCCGTCGGCGCGATTTTGGGCGCGGCTATCGGCGGCGCGGCGGGCGCTTATATCGGCAACTACATGGACAAACAGACCGAAGAGATGAAGCGCGACCTCGACGGCGCCAACATTGAGCGCGTGGGCGAAGGTATCAAGATTACCTTCAACTCGGGCATTTTGTTTGACGTGAATAAGGCCGAACTTCGGCCCGAAGCTAAAGCCAATCTTGAGAAGCTGGCGGTGATTCTCAACAAGTATGCAGACACCAAGATTGTGATCGAGGGGCACACCGATTCGGATGGCACCGAAGAGCACAACCTCGAACTGTCCCGCCAGCGCGCACAGTCGGTCGCGAACTTTGTCAGTTCGCTCCAAGTGGACCCGACTCGCTTCACCATCATGGGCTACGGCGAGTCACAGCCGGTCGGGGACAATACCACCGTGGCCGGCAAGCAGGCCAATCGCCGTGTCGAGCTGGCCATCTTTGCCAACGACAAACTCAAAGGCGTCGCCAAACAACAGGCGGGATGAGCAGTATTTCGTAGACAAAAATGATCGGATAAGCCATCTTCTGTCGCAGGAGATGGCTTTTTTGTATGCACGGTTCAACTGATTCGGCATCGATGCACCGGGTGGTAATTATCGGCGGCGGATTTGGCGGTCTCGACGCCGCCAAGGCGCTTCGTCGCGCGCCGGTGCAAGTCACGCTGATCGACAAACGGAATTTCCATCTATTCACGCCGATGCTGTACCAGGTGGCGACCGGGGGTCTGTCTCCGGGCGATATCACCTCGCCGCTGCGTCATACACTTTCGCGACAAAAGAATGTCGAAGTCTTGTTGGGTGAAGTTACCCGAATCGACCGGGCCGCACGCGTTGTCTATTGCCGTGATGAGGCGATTCCCTATGATTCGTTGATTGTTGCGGCCGGAGCGACCCATGATTACTTCTCGCACTCCGACTGGCAACAGGTGGCTCCCGGCCTTAAGACGATAGAAGATGCCATCACCATTCGGACGCGAATTTTCAGGGCATTCGAAAACGCCGAACGCGAAAACGACCCACAGGAACGGCAGCGGTATCTGACTTTTGTCATCATCGGCGGCGGCGCCACCGGTGTCGAACTGGCCGGGGCGCTTGGTGAGATATCGCACGATACCCTCAAGCACGACTTCCGTCGAATCGATCCACGCTCAGCCCGCATTCATCTGATCGAAGCCGCACCGCGCGTGCTGGCACATTTTCCCGAGTCGCTGTCGGCCAAAGCGGAGAAGTCGCTGACAAAGCTGGGAGTGACGGTGCTGACCAGTCATCGCGTGACGGAATTGAGCGATCGTCGAGTAGTCGCCGCTTCCGCCGCCGGTTCGAAAACAATCGACTGCGCGACGGTGATCTGGAGCGCCGGTGTTCGCGGGTATCGGATTGGGGAATGGTTGGTGGGAGACAACACCGATTTGCTCGACCGGCAGGGGAGAGTGAAAGTCGCGCCGGATTTGTCAGTGCCAGGATATCCGGAGATATTTGTGGTTGGCGACTTGTCGGTCTATCCGCATCAGACCGGATCGCCATTGCCGGGGACCTGTCCGGTGGCAATGTCTCAGGGCAAGTATGTTGCCGATGTCATCGCGCGACGACTACAAAACAAGCCCCCAAGAAAATTTCACTACGTGAACAAAGGTGAGTTAGCGGTGATAGGCCGCGCAGCAGCGGTGGCGGATTTCGGCTGGCTACGAGTCTCCGGTTTTCTGGCCTGGCTGCTTTGGTTGTTTGTTCACCTTATGTATCTGGTCGAATTTGAAAACCGAGTGCTCGTCTTCGTTCAGTGGGGTTTCAGTTACATTACGTTCAATCGCGGGGCGCGGCTCATCACCTTTGAAGATCACGGGGCTTCCAAGTAATCGCCGAAGAGGTCACCGGGAGGCTTTTTCGAGGGAAAGATTTCCCGGAATCCAACCGACCTTTCGAGTGTAGAAAGATCGGAGGACGAAAAAGCCGAATTAGCCCATGAGTCAGCATTCTGAAATGTCACCGAAATCTCAGGCGATCCTGTCCGGGATAGCCGCGGAACTCCCGAAGCGCCTTAGGGTTGCGCTGCTGCCATCGGTGCGGGGATCGTCCGCGGCATCGTACTGCCTTGGTCGGCTGGAAACCGGACTCGTTCGCGAAAGCGACGTGTCGGTCTCCGGGCTTGTCTCGAAGCGATACGGAAAAGTTGGTCGCGAGATTAATCGATGGAAAGCGGCACAGCGCGCCGACCAACTCATCGTGCAGGTCAGCAGCACATTCGACTTGTTGTTCAGGTGGTTTCCAGCGCTGTTGCTGGCACGATTTGACGGCAAGCGAATAGTCGGGCTGGTTGATTTCGAATCGCAGCGATTTCAGAAACCGGCGGTTCGTCGGCTTGCAACCATTCTGCTGGCCAAAGCCGACGCGTTGGTGACCTCGACCGAATGGCAGATGGGTGGACTCAGGCGGATCGGCCTGAGCGCGGTGGTGATTCCGCCGATGATAGAGACGAGCGCAGTGCAAATATTGACCGCCGTACAGCCGCATTTGTGTGTCACGATCAACAGGGATCTCCTGAGCGAATTCACGCGTGTTTTACACTCGTTTGCAGTGATCAAACAGAAATATCCGCGCGCGGAAATGACGATATTTGCAGGGCATGCGCTTCACGATGAATTGTACCGCCAGATCACGGCGGCCGGTTTGTCGGCACAGCAGAGCATTAGTTTGGTCGATAAAACCCAGCATGGAGGGGATTGTCCGGGCGATCTGGTGATATCGCTTGATCGCGACGGTGATATCCCGTGGCAGTTGATCTCGGCCTGGAGTACCTGCCGTCCGGTCCTGGTGCCGGCATTCAGCTTGGTGTCGTCGATAATCCGGGATAATTTCAACGGTGTTATCTATTCGAGCGCGTCAGTGGCTGGGCTAGCGGACGCCGTAATTGCCTTGGTGGAGCGACCGGAGCGGGTGCAGTCTTTGTCGACGCAGGGCATAAAAGAGGCGCAATCGTATCAGTGGGAAACACTGCGCGTACGCTGGCGTCAGATACTATTGCCTAAGAAGTGATTGCCCGCTCTGGGCCGACCTGTCTATATTCGGGGCATGCTCAGTTCATATAGTATGTCATCGCTCGGGGTATTCGAAGAATGCCCGAGAAAATTCAAATTCGAAAAATTCGAAAAGCCGGCAATCAGCGAACGGGTCGCGGCTCATATCTACATGGGTCAGGTGATTCATACTGCCCTGTCCCGATTGTACGAAGCGGCGTCGCACGGCAAGCTGATTCCGCTGCCGGAAATCCTCGGGTTGTACGAATCGGAGTGGGAGAAACCGGCGAGGGGAGCGATTGTCTGCCTTGATGAATCGATGACGGTTGACGACTATATCGCCACCGGCCGTGAAACGCTTACGAAATACTACAACAAGTACCAGCCCTTTGGCGGGGGAACGCTCTTAGCCGTCGAACGGCGGATTCCGTTGGTCCTCGATGGTACGCCCTTTAAGTTCAACACCCAAATTGATCGGCTGTGGAAGCGCCCCGACGGCGTGGTCGAGATCTGGGATTACAAGACAGGCAAGGAGCTTCCGCGCAAAACCGACGTGCGCTTTCGACGTCAGATGGGATTGTATCATCTAGCGGTGAAGCAGAACTGGCCGCAGTTTGAGACGATCACGGTTATTCAGCATGCTCTGCGCCAAGACGAAATCATTTCGGAAACTTTCTCGCAGGACGAACTGGACGAGATAGCCGAAAACTTCAAACTCAGAGTATTTGAAACGTTGGCGGCCGAAAAGACTGACGACTTCCCGACCAAAGAAGGGGCGCATTGCCGGTGGTGCGACTATCTGGCGATCTGTCCGGCGAAAGTGCATCAGCGGTTTGTCGAGGGGGAAGAGTCGACACTTGGCGAGGATAAGGCCGCGGCCGCAGAGCTGGCCTCGCAGCTTGCCGACCGATATTTAGCGGCCGCCGCAAGAGCGCACGCCGCCGAGAAAGAAAAAGAAGAACTGAAGGCCGAGGTTGTTGAGGCGGCCCGGGAGCTGGGTGTCTCGAAGCTCGCCGGTGCGACCGGCGAAGTTTCGGTGAAGCTCAAAGTGGTCGACGAGTTTCCGACTAAGAGCGGTGATCAGCCCGCCTTCGCCGAGTTGTCGGCGCTCGTTCGCGACGCCGGGCTGGATGCGATGTTCACGCTTGATCAGCGGGCGCTTAAGAAGCTCTACGATCAGCACCGCGTTCCCGAAGAGCTGATGCCCAAGCTCGAATCGTTTTTGGTCCGTAAAGACAGAGCGCTCGTGACCGTGCCCCGGAAAAAGAAAGACGACGAAGAGGACAGCGACTCGCAGGACAGTTAAGCGATCAGGTCAAGATCAAAAAAATAACCGCCCGATATGCATCGGGCGGTTTCGTTTGTACGGGCTGCCGAACGCTACTTTTTCGCTGGTCGCGCCAGAAACGCAGGGATCACCTGACGTTTGTTGAATTCCGGCCGCACCGTATCAGGCGGCGTACCGATGAGAGCGTCGGTCATGGTCAGAAGTGAGTTGTTCGGATTCGTAGTGGTCGTATCGACGACGAGTTTCTTGATGGCGAGGTCATCGATCGACGACAAATAAATTGTCACCAGACGTCCGGTGCCCGGCTCCATGCGCAGAGTGGTCGGTCCAAGATTGGCAATCATGCCGAGTGTCAGACACTGAATGGCGGTGTCAACACGGAACCCGCGATAGGCAAAGCTGGCGGCGCGGCCGCCGGCGTAGACGGCAGAATCAGCGATCAGCTTCACCAAACCCGCATGATATTTGAGCGGGATCGACAAGCCGACTATCGCTTCGTCGTTGGTGTAGTTCACCGTGATGGTCCATATATTGGAGTCGATCATAGCGGTCTCGGCATAGACCGTATCGACTTTGCCATAGGGATCGGACTGGGCCGACGCCACAATCGGCAGGGCCGCCACGCCGATCAGAACCATCGCAAAAAATATCGTTCTCTTCATTCTTCCTCCGAATATCGTCATTCTTTCTCCACTTCGTTGTACAAATCGCCGGGCCAAAGGATCCGCGTCACTGGGCCGCAGTGGAACGCGCCAGCGCCGCCTGCTCGACAGCCATCTCGAGCGAATCGGCCGTGCGTGTATTTCCTAATTTGTCGCGATAGACGTCGGCCGCCATGCTCGCCGCGCGCAATCCCTGAATGGTCTCCGGGAATTTCTGGAACACCTGGCTCAGCGTCGTCGCGGCCTCGCTCCACTGCTTTTTTTGGCGATGCAAGTCGGCCAGAAAATACAGGGCGAGCGCTTCGTCGCGGGTACCCGGCTTCTGAGCAATGATTGTCTTATACGCTTTTTCGGCTCGCGAATACCATTGTTCGGCTTCGGCTTCGCGTCCTTCTTTTTCGGCCTTACCCGCCAGATACAGATAAGCCGCCAGGGCAGGTTCCGAACCGGGATAATGATCGATCAAGTATCGATATTCGGTCTCGGCGCGTCCCCAGTTGTTTTCGAGTTCAAAGGTGCGCGCTTTGGTGTATTGAGCATCGGGCGAGGCCTTGAAATACCCCGGCCAACGGCTCTCGATGCTGTTAAGAATCTCGCGTGCCTTGGCGTAATCTTTCTTGTTCAGATAGACACCGGCTCGCTTTTCGTAGATCTGAGGTCTGGCCGCAGTATCGGGCCCGACCAGAATTCGATCGAGTTCATCATACAGCGCGATCGCATCGTCGTACCTCCCGAGCTTCTCGGCGTACAGATCGGCAATATGCAGCTTCGGAACCGGCGCTATCGCTCCGGTGGAATCCACCATCTGGTGCAGGGTCGCGGCCGCTTTGCTCCACTCTTGGGCATCCTCATAGAGCCGTCCGAGATTGCCAAGAGATGTCATCGACAGCTCGGTTGGTTGGCCGGAGGTAGCTGACCATTTCTGGTAGTAGGCCTCGGCTCGCGCATACCACTGGGCCGCGCTGGCCGAATCCTGACCGTCGACAAACGCCTGATGAATTCTCAGCGGCAAATTGAACACCAGCAGGAGGACATGTCCTGAGTCGTTTACCGGCGGCACGAATTTATCGATGGCTGTAGTGTAAACCGACAACGATGAGTCGCGCCGTCCGCCGACTTGCAAGGCACGGCCGAAATTGTACCAGGTGGTTGCTTGCTCGGTGCGGTTGAGCGTCGCCTTGTCGATCAGCCGTTCAATCAGAACGACTAAAGTGTCGTAGCGACGCGCCGCGAAATACATCTGCGCCAGTCGGGAAGTGCTCTGGTAGACGATGCCGGAGAGCTGACGGTTCTCCTGCTGGTCGAACGCGGGAGTAACCGTATCGAGTGCGGCAAACCCGTACGCGGCCACTGCGCTGAATTGATCGCGGAGATTTCGGGCTACGGCAGGATCATCGACGTCGCCGCGGAATTCGGCCGCGGTGAGCGCTTTATTCGCCGCATAGTACATCTTCTCCGCCTGGTATCGAATGCGAACGGCGGTTTTGTCCGAACAGCTCCAGCCCGCAAGGGCGATGGCGGCGGCCGCACCAAGAATCAGTATTCTGTTTCTCATGAGTCCTTGTATCGACTTTATCTCGCGAATTATCAATGAGATGGGAGTATATATGGCGAGGCGACTCGGCACAAGTCAATTGTCGTGAAAGGGTTGCGTAGGGCAAACGAAAACCGCCCGACCAATCGGCCGAGCGGTTTCATAACTGGTAACGAGAGTAAAACTTACTTGCGGCGGCGAATCACGCCCGCGCCCAACAGGCCGATGCCGAAGAGCAGCATCGAGGCCGGTTCCGGTACGCCGGTCTGGCAGCGGTACTTGGTGTCCATCCAGTCATTGCCGCATCCCAGATTTACGTGGAAATTGAGTTCCTTGAAATCGCCGAAGCAGGATTTGTTGATTTTGAATTCCCACACGAAGGTGTCGCCATTTCCCGGACCGGTAAATCCGGTTTCCTTAAAGGAATTGTCGTAGGTCTTGGAGAATTCGATATTCGCCTTTTTGGAGGCGTTGCTGCCGATTTCATGGGCGCCGGCTGCGTTCTTGATGGTCGTGTTCTTGTAGTACGAGCCATTCACGTTCTGGATGTAGTTCCAGCTGTTATTCGTCCGGTAGAAGCCGGTGGAACCGGATTCGTTGGATTTCTGCTTGGTATAGTCGCTGATCGAAGACTTCACGTCGATTGCGTACTGGAACGGATTGCCGCCGTCGACACCGATGAAGATATCGCCTAAGCGAAAGTTCTGGTTGTAGCTCGTCGAGTGGGCCAGATATCCGAAGGAATTGGTCATCGCGACATACACATAGTTGCCTTTTTCGCGCACCTTGAATCCCTCGAGATCGAACTTCTCGCCGCCTTCGCCTTTAGTGCCCGGAGACGGGAGATGGCCGACGTTGTTCGGGTAGTTGAACGGAGCCCAGTTGTTGTTGTAATCAAAAGGGTTCTCGCTGTTGTTAAACACGGTGTTGTAGTGATAGCCATACGCGCCGGCTGTCGCCGCCGCGAACATCACTACAAGCGTTGTCAAAATCAGTTTTTTCACAAATACCTCTCGTTACCAGTAAGAAGTTACACTATTTCACGGTCTTTATAGGCAATTGTCGTGCCGGGATTTTCGCATCAGTTTTTGGCCGATTTATTATTGCTATGCAATGACTTACGGTGGTGCATGTGCGCCCTTTGGAGTTATCAACATAGCTGGAATGCATAGATCGACAAAAAGTTGCTCAAAATATGTGCAACCGCATGCACATATCATTGCCGGACAATGTGCTGGCCCAAGCCGAATCATAGCCAGTTTTGGCAATTTTGCTACAAGGTTGGTGCATGGCGCCGGATCGGCGGGAGACTAAAAAAAGGAGTCTATATGTCGTCACATGATCTGGGAGCTGCTGGTTCAAATGAAGCAGAAAGAGAATTGAAGTTCGCTTCGTTTTCGGAAAACTCGAGAAATCAGAACGGAAAGCAGCTGCTTAACATGCTGCGATTGTCTCGCGGCGATCTGATGAGCGGCCGTCATCGCACTCAGCTCTACAGATTCCTGACCAACAATGTGCCGGTCGTGCATTCCTGTATCTGGACCTGGGTAAAGTTGGCGTCGGCCCCGGGTGAGTATGTCGTAGAATCGTCATCCGGAACTCAGGTCGAGTCTCGGGCCGCCGACCGACTCGCGCGACTCTCGGACGGATTGTATTCCGGGACGACTAACCAGCGAGTGGGGCTCGCGTTTCTTCTTTCGGAGTTGTTCACGTCGCTTTTTCGCGACGGAATGTTTGTCGGATACCTGCGTGTCAAACCCGACCAAAGCGGGGTGGAGCAGCTTCTTCCGATCGATGTCGCCAGTCTTCGTTTTGAGTCGGACTCGGGGCGCACCGGCTTGTATCTGGATCAGAATAATCAATTAGTATCGCTGAAGCGGCCCGATGTCTTCGTCATTCCCTATAGCGGCTCGTCGGACGCGCCGTACGGTCGTTCACTTTTGCAGGCAGTTCCATTTGTCGCGTACATCGAGCAACAGTTGATTGACGATATGCGTCGCAGCAGCCACAATTCCGGATTCCAACGTTTCCATGTCAGAATAAGCCCGCCGGAACGAATGTCGGGAGAGTCCGATTCGGCCTACACCAATCGGGTAAACGCCTATTTCGATTCGACCGTCGAGATGTTCAGGAGTTGTGAAGTCGACGACAACCCGGTGACGTGGAACAATGTTGAGGTCAGTTCGATCGGCGCCGACCGCCGGCGCGACACCTCCAGCAGCTGGTTTATGACACACCGCGCGATGGTGGAGGAAATCTGTGCCGCGACTAATCTGTCGCCGTTCTTGTTGGGATATTCGTACGGCGCCACGACGACCTGGTCGGGATTCAAATTCGATGTTGTCATGCGACAGGTGCGTGCGGTTCAGGCGCAGGCCTCGCAATTTTTGGAATGGATCGGCAATATCGAGCTGGCGCTGGCGGGTATCGACGCCCGTTGCCGTTATCGATTCGATAACTCATTTGCCTATCAAGTAAAAGACGACATTGCAGTGCAAACTGCCCGGATCGACAATCTCTTGAAATTATATCAGGCCGGATTGATAGACGCTGCCACCGCCAAAAAAGAGACGTGGCGAATACTCTGATCGAAGCGGCGCCGGCAGAAGTCTGGCGGCGCGGCTTTTTTGACCCGGCAACGTTTGCGCGGGAGATTCTCGGTGTCGAATTGCATGCCGGCCAGATCGAATGGCTGGCCAATTCGTGGCGACGCGAGAATCTTTTGGTAACCGGCAATCGATGGGGAAAGTCGTTTGTCTCGGCGGTGAAGCTCGTGCACAACGCTGTCTATCAGATTCGTGCGGCGCAGTGGCGCGATGTGCCGCACTATCGGGCGGTCACCGCTTCGATTACGCAGGATCAGGCCAACATTGTGTTCAACCAAGTAAACCGGCTGATCCGGCGATCGCCGGTACTTGCGGAGCTGGTAGTCGAACGGGTGCGCACGCCGTTTCCGAAGATCACCTTCGGCAACGGCTCGACAATTGAGTCGCGCTCGACCCAGAACCGGGGTGAGTATCTGCTCGGAAACGACTTTGATTTCTTTGTTTTCGACGAAGTAGCGTTCGAAAGCGATCCGGAGTATGTCGTCGAAGAAGTTATTCTGATGCGGCTGGCCGACCGGGAAGGGCGGCTCGACTTAGTCTCGACACCCAATGGCAAGAACTGGTTCTACAAGCGGGCCGGTGAGATTTTGACCGGCAAACGTCCCGGGTATTTTCAGTCGGGCGACAGCCGTCAGAATCAGTTTATCTCAAGCGTGTTCCTTAACGAGCGGGTCAGATATTTCTCTGATTCGCGGATGCGCCAGAATATTATGGGACAGTTTGTAGATGCCGGTGGCGAAATTCTCAAGGGCGCCGATATCGATCGCGCTCTGTCACACGCCGCTGCGCTAAGTTCCGATTCGCCCGTGTATATCTCGGGCTGGGACCTTGCTCGCAAACGTACCGCTACCGTGGGGATTACGGTCGATGTCAGCCGGCGGCCGGTTCGGATCGTGGCGCTGGAGCGATTCACCAATTTCGACTGGGTGATTATCCTTGAAAAAATCAGAGCGCGTCAGCGCCAATTTCCGGGGCGTCTGGTGGTTGACGGTACCGGACTTGGCGATGTGATCGCCGAGCAGCTCGCCGACTACAAACCGCTGTCGGTGATATTCACGCCCACGACCAAATCGGAACTGCTCACAAATGTTGAGTTGTTTCATGCCCGGGGCGAAGTGTCGTATGACCGCTGGGAACTTCCCGACGGTCCGGGCAAATCGTGGTCGCTCGAAGACGAACTGCGCGCGGCCAGATGGGATGACAACAACCAATG
Source organism: uncultured Ignavibacteriales bacterium (assembly GCA_964455535.1). Classification (GTDB taxonomy): domain Bacteria; phylum Zixibacteria; class MSB-5A5; order GN15; family FEB-12; genus JACRAV01. The sequence continues at coordinate 33,324 of CAYVWS010000002.1, forward strand.
CGATTCGCTCATGGCCCTGGCTTTGGCCCTTTGGCCGCTATATCGCAAGGAACGCGCGGTGGTGCTGCCGAGATTGGCAAGAGTCTGACTTTCCGCCTGCCAACGTTGTTCGAAATCGTTTCACCCTGCACACAAAAAAATGCACCTCCTGAGGGAAGGGAACTCAGGAGGCACTGAGGGGAGGAGGGTTGGGGGAATGCTATTTTTTGATTCGTCGATACGCGGCCGCTCCACCCAAGCCAACCGCCAACAACAGCAAAGTTGTCGGTTCAGGTACGGCTGACGGGACATGCTGCGGCGGCGGATATGTCGAATTTTCGGCCGTGCAGTTCTTTTGCGAACCGTGCCCGCTGCCGACTTCGGTGCCATACACATCCGAAAGCGACCAGCACAGAACCGCAATGAACACAACCGCGGCGATCACCCACTTAAGGGGCTGCTCAGACTTCTGTTGATATACTCGCATTTTGATCACCATCCTATCGAGGTCGGTTTTTTCTCTCTGATAAGGCATTGAGCAAAGGTTGTGCCCGCAATCGCTCTGCACATAAAAACTAGCAATGTCTTGAGCGACAAGCCGATTGATCGCCGGCGAGCGCGCATAGACTACAGCTCAGCGCTGTGGTATCACGCAAGAGTTTGCGCAAAATGACTACACGATCGATGGGCATCTGAAATTTGCCGGTATGGGCAAATGGAGGAAAGATGGCCCCACAATTTGGCAGACTGACGACTCAGCTCGCTGATTCGACGATAGCTCCCACCGACCGATTTTGCGATCTGATCAACCAGCGGATCGCACCAAAGTCGGCGGTCACGGCCGAGAGCATTTTTGTCGGCGCGATGTATTTAGTCTCCGATCAGGTTAACTCGTTCGGCGGGAGATTCCCTTTCGACGAACACCAGCGGCTGGCGGAACTGATCGTCGATTCGCCGGTGCTGGTGGGGCATCGCAAGGATTCTCTGCCGATAGCACGGAATTTTCACGCTGAGTTAGTCGAGCGCAACGGTGAGCGGTGGGTAAAGTGCTACTTCTATTGGCTGCGCGATTCGCAGGGGGCTGAATCGCTCAAGACGAATATTGAAGGCGGCCTCTATAAAGAGTGCTCGATTGCCTTCACTTACAATTTGCCCGAGTGTTCTATCTGTGGCGAGGACATCCGCGCCTGCGAACACGAACCGGGGATGGCGTATTCATCGGGCGAGGGCGAGTCGGTCTGTCATTTCAACTACCGTCAGATCGAGCGCGTGCTGGAGGCCTCGCTTGTCTATCGCGGGGCGGTGCCGAATACGCTTGTAACCACCGACGACCGCATTTCGGACGCGGCCTCTTCGCTCAATGCCGCTGATTGCCGCAATTCGTCCGGGCCAATCCTGCAACGCATCGACTCCCTCGAACCACTCGATCGCGACTCTCGATACCTGGTTGTCCCGAAATACGACGCCCTGCCGGTTATCCTCTCGGCAACTCAAAATCTAATCTCGCTTTCGAAGTTTGACGAGTCTCCGGTTTGTCTGGACATGCCGCCATCTTGTCTGGCCGATCGATCGCCGGATCGAAAGGCCGGTTTACTGATTGGGCTTCAGGGGCGTCGACGATGCAGTCGGAGCGAAATCGAAAACTATCTCAAGGATAAATCGGCTCCGGTTTCCAGAGTGGTGGTCGCCCTCTATCCGGACACGGGCAGCTATTCCCGACCTGCAAAGTTCTCGCATGGACGGGACATGGTACGGATTCTGCCGCACCGTCTGGCCGCGTGGCCCGATCTTCAATCGGCGATTAGAGCTGTCGCCACCCGCGATGGCGTCGAGATTTGGCCGTTTAATTCCAATCCGCTGACCGACCGGGGTTTCCACTATGTGAATACATCCCGAGTCAGACCCGAATTGGCTCTCCCGTCGACTTTCACCTATGACAACGCCACACGATCAGGAAATCTGACTCTCTCGCATGAGCAGTCACAACTCCGACTGACGGTACCCAAATTCGATCCTTCGACTTGCGCTGCCGGACGGCGGTACCTTGTCGATCCCGTAATCGACAACCGCACCCAGACCGCGCTCATCAAGTTGATTTCCGCCGGCCGTAGCATCAATTGTGAAGTCACATCACTTGATTCGGAAAAGGGACAACTGACTGTAGTGTTGCGTCGCGTCCTGCTCAACGGCCGACGACGATTTCTCATCGGTGCACTACCCGTATCGTCACACCGGAGGGATTGTCATGCGTCAAACTGACCGCAATCGCCCGCTGCGAATATCGGGGCAGGTCTGGAATGTACTCACCATCGCCTTCGGCATGATCGCGGCCTATTTCATGACGATACAGCAGATCAAAGTCGAACTGGCGGCCAAGGCTGAGTCAACCGTAGTCGAAACACTCGACAAGAAACTCACCAGCGTGGAAGTCTATCTCAAGGAAGCAGTGGTCAGCAAACAACAGTTCTATGAACACTCGCAGAAGATGGAATCACGACTGGATCGCATCGAACACTATCTCGTGGAACAAACAGGAGAGACACGTGGAAAAAGATAATTCGGATCTGGGGTATATCGACGACGTCTGCACGGCGCTGAGCGCCGAATCGATTGAGGAAATCGACTTTGACCGTCTGCGCCGCTGGCTTTCGGAGCTGGGGGCGGTGCTTCCCACATTATATGCCGCGCGGGAAGAAGCCCGGCTGTTGCGCGAAGATCTGAATATCCGCATTAGCGGCATGCTAAAGGCGATTGTGATCGCCGACCGCGGCAAATCGATCTCCGAGGATTCGCTTGAAATTCTGAACCACCTCCCCGACAAGAGCGCGGCGGAGCTGATCGGGCTCTATCGCCGCACCCAGGCCCGTTTCCGTGACACGTTTCCGTCCGGGCCCGGATTGATCACGCCTCGTCGCGCTCCTTTTCAAAATGCACGAATCGGAAACAAACGGGTGTGACAGTGTGGGGCATCGCCTCCGACCCAGCGGGACAGTTGTCCCGGTCGGTCCACCCAACAATAGAAAAACAATAGGAGAACACAGATGTCAGTACGCGATCAGAATCTTGAATCGATAGCGCCGGTGTTGGCCAGTTTCAAGATTCATCAAACCGCCGGAGCCGACGATCTCAAAGATCAGCATATCGGCCAACCGGTGCAGCTCACCGGCAATCACGAAATCGGTCCTATCACTGCCGGCGGTCAGCTGTTGGGCAAGCTCATCAGTCTCACCCTGACCGACGCCGACACCGGCAAGCGATGGGCGACGGTGCAGGTCGGCGGTATCTGCGAATTCAATATCTCCGCCACCAACCCGACGGTCGGCAACAGAGTCGTCGGCGGGACGACGGGAACGGTCAAGCAGGCGCCCGCGCTTGCCGGAAATGATCCGGCCGGCGGAAATGTCGGCCGCGGCACAGTGCTTGCGGTCAACGGCACCACCGATTGCACAATTCTCTTGAACTAAAAGAAGGGGCTCATATGGAATTTCAACAGTTTTTGCAGTCGAAGGGGATTAGTCAATTGGCATCGGAGATCGATCGCGAGGCAAGCGTCAGCCGCGTTGATCTGTCCGTCGCCGCCTCTTTCGATGTCACTCGCGATCTTTACACCGAGGCCGAGGCCCGCGGCTTGTCGCTGTCAGAACTTCTGGAATCGGACGACTTCGATCCGACACCGTCGGGAAGTCCGCTTGACGCTTTCGAGCGGCAGCTGGCGCTGGCCGGAATTCGCTTCGGCGGACGCACGCCTACTACAGTCGAGCAGTTCTACCAGAAGGCGCCGACCCTTCTGCCGGAGTTCATGCTCCGCGAAATCCGCCGCGGACAGGCGATGCGTCCGGAACTAGCGCGCTTGATTGCCAACTCGACGACCGCTTCCACCAATCGGTACACGCCGTTTTACATCGACACCACCGATGCGTCGAAGTTTTCCCTGCGCCCGGTCGGTGAGGGAGCCGAAACGCCGCAGCTGGTTGTGACCGAGCAAACGCATGCCGTGCCGGTGAAGGACTACGGTCTTGCGCTCAAAGCGAGTTACAAAGCGCTTCGCTACCGCACGACTTCGCAGTTCCGTGTGCTGCTGTGGTACATCGGCTTCAAGATGCAGACTGACAAGATCGGCATGATCGTCGATGTCATCATCAACGGAGACGGCAACTCCAATCCGGCGTCGGTGACCAACGTGGCCTCGAGCGGCACGCTGGCCTACGCCGATCTGATCAACCTCTGGTCGACCTTCGCGCCGTATGAGATGAACACCATCGTCTGTCACATCAATACCCTCAAGACGATTCTCACGATGAACGAATTCAAAGATCCGCTGGCCGGGTATCGGTTCCAGCAGTCGGGTGAATTGTTCAGTCCGTTGGGAGCGTCGCTGGTCCGATGCGACGATGTCCCGACCGATTTTGTGATCGGTCTGGACAACCGGTTCGCCGTCGAAGAGGTCGTGACTCAGCCGCTGATGGTCGAGTACGACAAGATCATCGAACAGCGACTGGAAGAAGCGGTGATCACCGAATCGGTCACCTACGCCAAAGTGCTCAAAGGGGCTTCAGCTATTCTCGACACGGTATTTCCGTAAGACCGCCGGGGAGTCCGGCAGTCGCGCCGGACTCCCGGCTACTTTGTGAAGGAACAACATGCTCACCAAACTCACAGATACGTCCGCCGCCACGTCGCTTGGGCTGGCCGCCGGTCACAAACTGATGTCGGTCGCGTCGGGCAATTGGAAAAACCGCCGCATTGCGCTGTTCATGAGTGCGCCGAATACGATTTCACTTAGTTGGTCGGACTCGCCGTATGTCGGCTGGAAGCCGCCGGTTGCTGTGGTGACCGACGCCGCCGACGAGGTTTTTGACGCGATCGTCGACGCCAACGGTAATCTGGTGATTGCCTACACCGACCAGGCAACTGCCCATTTGATCACGCGCCGGCTTACGATCGGCGCCAGCGGATGGACGGTCGGGTCGAAAGTCACCGTGTATGACTCGGCATTGGGATATGTGCCGAATTTGGCGCTGACTTCCGATGGGACCTACTGGCTGGCATGGCGACAAACGATTGTGCCGTCAAGCTGGATTTATGTCAAATCGTCGGTTGACGGTGGCCTGACATGGGGAAGCGGATCTTCCGACAACGGCACGCAGGTAAGTTCGGCCGCTACATTCGTCTGGCCTCGCCTGCTTGCCGACAATAGCACGCTCTACTTGTTTATCGCCTACGGCAACGACCGCCTCGTCGTACGGTCGCGCGGAATTTCCGGCGGCGCCTGGTCGGCCGAATCGGCCGTGATCGCGAGCGCGAGTGTCGGAAGCGAATTCGATGTTGCCCTGACCGACTCCGGCGGCCTTGCGCTGCTGATTTGCGATGCATTGCCCCGGTATCGAGAGTTCGACGGGTTCACCTGGGGGGCAGTCACAACTCTTGATACGCGCCCCGCGATATCCCCGCAGCTGCTATTCCGGCAGGGGAATCCGGTCGCTGTCTTCTTAGGTGGTCTTGGTCCGCATCAGTTCGCGTTGCTGCAATCGGCTCGTGTCGGAGGGGCGTTCACGCCGACCAACTTTGTAGATCGACGTTCCAAAACGTTTGATTCCGTTCAGCTCTTCCACGCGGCTTCGCTGTCGTATCACGATGTGACAGCGGTGGCGGCCGACAGTAATTCCGGCGACGTTTTTCATCCCGTGTCGGGAGCAACTCTGGCAAGTGTCGGCGATCGAATGTATGTCGGCCTTTCAGATCCGTTTCGATTTCTTACAGTCCTGCAGTTGACCGTCGGCGCGGGAGGGACGGTGAGCTATTCGTACTGGGACGGTTCGGGCTGGAAATCGTTCACGCCGATTTCTGGGGGATCCAATCTTGGCAATACAACCAACCAGTTGGCGCTTTGGTCGGATTACAGCGCAGTTCCGATCGACTGGCAGAAGACAACGATCAACGGACAGTATCTGTTCTGGCTCAAAGTCGAATGCACTGCGGCCTATTCCAGCGCTCCGAACGCCTACCAAGTGACGGCGCTATCTGAACTTAAACAAGTCAGCGTCCGGAGATAACCATGTCATATACGTCCGTAGAACAAGTGAGCAGCCATCTGGCGGCCAAATCGATTCCTGCAGCGGCCCAGTTCGATGCACCCGTAGAGATCGATACAAACGAGAGTATCCAATTCTCGTCAGTCGGTGTCGAACCGGGCTCGGTGGTGGTAAAGGCGCTACGGTCCCGAGAACATTCGCGGGTCACGCTGTCCTTGACCAACCCACTCGACTTTTCATCGGCGCCGGTTGTCCCCAATTCTGTCATAGTCGCATCGGACTCTTCATTGGGTCAGATATTTGTCGAGCCGGTGGACTATCTCATCGATCCGAAAGAAGGGCGGCTGGCAGTCCGCGCCGGCGGCGCGCTTGAAGTCGGGAGCGCTGTCACGATCTGGTACCGACCGTACTCGGTGCTGCAGGAATCATCCGACTACCACCTTGATTCGGATCATGCAACTATTCGCCGCGCCCTTTCCGGCGATATCGCGCTTGGAGAAACGGTGTATGTCGACTTCACACCCCGAGTCGCGACTATTCTCGAAGAGATGATTCAATCTGCTGTCTCTGCCGCGAACGGACTGATCGAGCGGATGGTCGATCCCGACGGTCAGTTCGAGGCCGATCCGGTCCTGGGACTGGCCGCGACATACACGGCATTGGAAATTGTTTGTCGTTCGGCCGCGGCTCGCGAACTCACCTTTCGCACCGGCGAAGACCGCCCTGCAAAGACGTGGATGCAGCTCGCCGGCGAATATGCATCGCGCGCGGAAACGCTGATCACCGGCTTCCGGCCGCCCGTCACACCACTTTCACGCCCAACTATTTCATAGGAGAACAACGATGTCGTCACGTTCAGAAATTCTTGCCCGGCGCGTCTGGATGGTTCCGGAATTCGCCGTCTGGGGATCAGCCGGTTATGGCGAAACCGACTTGCTGATCGTTGAACAAATCGGCTCGACTTCCGCGGTCTTCTTCGGAGCTGTTGACATCGGAGGCAACGAACAGGAAGTACTCTTTGAGGCGTTGGTAGATCACCGCGGGAACAAACTCCCCGATCAGATCGCTTCGCCGTGCGTCATGCCCAAACCCAAAGGACCAACTGCGCCGTTCATTGTCGGCCGGGAATCGAGTGTTGGATTTCGTATCGCTCAGTCCGGCTCGACCACACCGGTCATCGCCGACCTACTGGTGGTGGAACTTGGCAACTGAGACCGACAGCAAACTCGTGATTACCACTCCGGCCTTCGGCGTTGACTTGCTTGATGACCTCATCGAGGAGTGGTACTTGATTCTCAAAGATAAGTCTGAAGAAGCGAAGATAGGAGATTGGCTGAAAATGATTGAAACACGAAAAAAACTCAGTCCGGAAGGACGGGAGAAAGAGGAACTATGGGATCTGCTCAAGAAGATTCGCAACGCCTCGATTGACCGTCACACGATTCAAAGTCAGGCGACCGACGTACCACCTGATTCCGAGGAGGCGGCAGCGTGAGATCGTTATCAATCCGGCTGCTTTGCCTGACCGTTGTCAGCTTGTTTGTCTTTCCGCCGCACGCCTCGGCAATTGAACTGCGCGTGAAGTGCGGAACAGTCACGGCTGATTCGTGCAACGACTGGTATTACACCGCCGGACTCAACGGCGCTCCCCATGTGCCGGCCGGGAATGCCTCCGATTACAATCTGGGTTACACTGGCGCTTTTCAGCGTCGATACGCCGTAGTGTTTCCCGGTCTGTCGATTCCGCAGAATGCGACAATCGATTCGGGATTTCTCAAGGCCTCCTGGGTGACGACAGATTCGACCATCAAACCGGTAGTTTTGCTCTACGGTGTTGCCAGCGATGCCATCGACACGATTGTCGACTCGACCCGATGGGTGAGCGCGTACGCAGCCCGGACAACCGCGGTCGACTCGATGTACGACTCCCTGTGGGCTCGCACGACTACAGTTTTCGCCTGGGCCAAAACTTTCAAAGTAAAGTCGATCCTTCAGGAACTGGTCAGCGCCGCCTGGTGGCAAAGCGGTGATACCGCCGTATTCGTCTCTCTGCCGAACACCGGCACCACAGGTGACCGAGCGTTCAAACAACTCAATTCAAATGGCGGCGATTCTCTGATCGTCTACTACACTCCGCCCGCCGCCGGCGGCTCGGGCAACGGACCTCGGGTTCTATTGAGGAAGTAAATCTATGCGCATGTTCATCACCATATTATTTGCAGCGCTTGTGCATTGCGCATCAACTCTGGCCACCACAAGATTTACATCATCCAACACGACCTGGTCGGCGCTGGCGCCAATTTCAACAGACACGGTCTACATCCGAGCCGCTCACACGATCACGGTCGATGTGAACAATGTCACGCGCTCATGCGCCGCACTCGTCGACAGCGGCACGGTATCATGGCAGTCGGGCAAACGACTCAATATCGGCGCGGTTCTTCTTGTCGGCACCATGACGATGATTTCCGGCGACACCTTGAATGTGTACAACGAAGACCTCCTCGGTGCCGACGATTTGAGCATCATCAATGCCGGCCGACTCACCGGGGTTGGCACAACTGCATTCCCCGTGCTGATACGAGGGAATACATCGAATGGCACCTTGCCTTCGGTCGTTGTCTCCGGCGCGTCGGCTCGCTGTTATCTTCGTCGTTTCGATTGTCGCGGTTTTCAGGGGAGCTGGCCGAGCGCGGGAGTGACATTCAACAGCACCGACGCCGCCAATATCAGTATGCGCCACGGCCGCTTCGATTCGGCTTCGGTTTCATTTCGATTGACCGGCGGCCACTGTCTGGTCGGCTGCCGCATGACCACCTACGGCGGCATGAATCGCGCCATCACGCTTCAGTCCAGCCTCGGCGATTCGATCATCGGATGCCGCATCGTACACAACGCGGTCGGCAGCGGAAACTTCGCCGGCGCGCAGGGAATATACGTCTGGTCGGACAACACCTACATCTACGGCTGCAATATCAAAGACTCGAACTTCACGGGAGCGTGGGGGGGAGATTATGGCATCGCGCTGGAGCAGAATGTCGGCGGCACGCGCATCATCGCCGACACCGTCTCGGGTTTTGAGTTCACCATTGCAACACCCGGCGGTAATCACCCCAATGTCCGCATACAGTATTGCAAAGTTCAGTCGGGCGCCCATGAATCGATCATTCTCCACAACGGCGACACCGGCTGGAAACTTTACTGTAACACAATCACCAGTTTCTCCTCGGGCGGCCGCTCCAGTGTCACCGTGTACTGCAATCAGACCGGAGCTGCCGACGGGCTTGAGTTGCTGTACAACACGATTGTTTCCAACTACGGCGGCGCACCGGCTTCATCGGCGGTCGCGTTCGAGAACACGAGTGTAGGCAGTATTGCCTACAACAATATCAAGATGGTCGGCAATCTGCTGATCGGCGAAAACGCCGGTTTCAATCGCGCCGAAATCGTTCTGGGTACGACCGCGTCCCAAAGCGCGACCGTCAATTTTTCAGAATTCAAAGACAACGCCTTTGATTCGGTCTACTATTTCGGATCATCCGGCGCGACGTATCCGTACAACCGTCTCGACTCGAACTTGCACAATGCAACCGCATTTGTGTTCGTCGACTCGGTCGGCGGCGATTTTCGCTTGGGCGTCGGATCGCCGATGAAAAACGCCGGCGACTCGGTTTACGGTTGTCTGGTTTACGGCGATTTCCGCGCCGCCACCCGGCCGTTTAATGTCGGCTCTGACCAAAACTTCCCGAACCGCTGGCGATATGCGAAATACTCGACCACCGGCCTGACCGATTCGGCCTGGATTCGCGTCGCTTGTCTTGCCTACTCCGGCTCCGATTCAACCGCTTTTGATTTTCTCGGCCGAAAATACGACCTCTGTATCAACGGTGATCGGTACATCGCGTCCGCACGCGCCCGGGATTCGATGGTCAAGAATATTATCTACACTACCCTGACTTCTTACCGAGCCGTCGACTACAACGACAAACTGATTTCGTTCCGTGATCGGTACTATCCGTCGCTTGCACTTGATTCATTCGCGCTGAAACTCAATTCCGATCCGGGAAGTGTACTCATACAGGGCCAGCAATCGACGTGCGCCTCAGTGTTGACCTCGGTCAGTTCCGGCGAGACAATCAAATTCTGTGGTTGGACCGAATCGGCGCGCTGGTGCCCCGACTTCCGACTCCCCATCGCCCAACGATACGTGCGCTACAAATCGCTGGCAGAAATAGCGGACATTAGCGACGGCATCATGCAGGATGAGGCCTCGATGTACAAAGCCGCGTACTGCTGCGGCAATCCGCAGGAAGAGTACGGCATGCTCTGGCCGTTTCAGTCGTCGTCATGGTCGCCCTCGGGTTCATTTGCCAGAACGCGCGGCTGGGAAGGCAAGAGCTACAACCAAATTCGCGACAGTTTGATAACGCTGAAGCGAAAAGTGTGGGGCAAAGCGCTCGAGGACTCGCTGCGGCTGTACAATTTCTTGGGCTTCGGCAACTTCACAAACTATGCCTTGCCGCTCACCAGCGACGGTGACATGAGCGATCCGTACGGCGATGCCCGCGACTTCGGCGCGGGGCACCTCACGTTTGAAAATTCTCTGGCTCCGTTTGTTTACGGTCAAACCTGGAACAACTGGGCCTGGACCGCGATGGATTCGATAGCCGTCTGGGATACGGCTCAGATGATCGTTTGGACCACGATCGTTCCTTCGG
>CAYVWS010000003.1:0-31694 GCA_964455535.1 uncultured Ignavibacteriales bacterium
ACTAGTTCGTTTTCATCGGCTCGATCTTGCCGGTGACATAGAGCTTGGTCGGATGTCCCTCAATCTTTGCCGGAATCTTTGCTTTGAGCTCCGGCGTTTCTTCTTCGACAAGTATCAAAATACAGGGAGTGTGGTCGTCGAGTTCACCTATGGCGGTCCCGGTGACGCCCGGAATGGCCATCAGTTCGGCGGTGTGATCCTCTTGCACGGCGGTGATGTCTCTGGTCGGCGCTTGGTCTTTCATGTCGGCCTGTCTCTGGCAGGAAATGAGGATGCAGGAGAGCGCCAGGAACACCGACAAGAACATTACCTGAAGTGATGTCTTTACGAGCGTCCGCATCTGCTTCTCCTTTTCGATATCACAGTCATCAATTCTCCAAATAAACACCCGTTTCCGGTGTTGTGCCGGAAACGGGTGACTTGGGAAAAACTCAGTCTGTCAATTGCGAATCTTAGTTGCCAACCATCGTGGCGCCGAGGAAGCTCAGTACCTGGCTGATAGGATTGGCGATGGCAGTCGTCGTGCTTCCGGCAAACAAAAGTCCGACCGCTTTCGGATTGGTCGTCACATCCTGAACCATCAGCGAACCGGAGTCGCCGCTATTGAGGAACTTGCTGCCTTTGTTCTTCACGACAATCTGTCCGGTATAGGTCTTGGTGAAGGCAGTACCGCCCGCGCACTCGTTTTCATACGAGACACTGACCGAGGCATTCAATCCGCTGATCGTGCTGCGGGTCAGACCGGTGGTGCGTCCGCTCTTTTTCACGGCCATATTTACCGCCGGAGCGATAGTAGTGGCTGAGATAGTTCCGATGCCGAGAATCGAGCCGGTCGATGAGACCATTCCGGAAACAACCTGCGCGATAGCGCAGTCCGTGTTGCTTCCCGGAAGCGACTTGATGCCGGAGAGGGTCGCTACATTCTGAGCGTTCGCGGCGTTGCAGTTCACATCGATCAATCCCGGCTGAATGACAGGATCGCCCGCCTGAGCGACGCGGCTGTTTCCACCCGACACGATATCCGCTTCAAGAACGTGATAGTTGCTGAGAATATACTGCTGGCCGCCCTTGAGCACGAGCGAGCCCAGGGTACCGCCGCAGCAGTAGCCGTTGGCGAGATCATAACGCCAGCCGCCGGAGGTTCCGAGCTGGATTGGCGGGGTCTGCTTGGCGGTGTTGCCGGCCATGGCGACGATCTTACCGGTCACTTCAACCTTTACCGGCATACCATCAAGAGTAACCGGAGCGGTTCTCGCGGTCGCTTCGTCTTCTACCAACAGGAGCACAGCGGCCTGACCGTTGTCGTCAAGACCGACGGCGGTTCCGATGACACCCTTCTGCGCCATCAGGCGGGAAGTGTGTTTCTCCTGAATCTTGATAGCCGACAGGACACGAGGATTATCCATCGTCAGGCCGGAATCGTACGTCAGGTCGGACGAAGTTGTGGTCGGATTCTGAGAACAACCCCAGAATACCATGGTGAACGCCAGAACGGCGGTGACCAGAAGCATGGTGATGCGACGCGGACGTGTCAGTGAACGACTCATGCGAGTCCTCCTTGTGAGGTTAGAAGTGAACAGACTGCTACCCATTTACAGTTCAATTCGATTTTTTTTGAAATGTGTGATTCCAACACAACCTATCGATATGAATCGAAAAATAGAGGGTTGCGAAAAAGTGTCAAGGCAAAAACTCTTACAGCACACACCGACGCGAAAATATCTGTGGACAGGATTTTCAGCCCTTAGGCGCGCGATCACTCGCAACAAGCTGAAGTTGTGCCAATAGTGCCGTCACTGCAAACTCAACGCGAAGAGTCCACGGGCCAAGTGTGATCGGGACAAACTGTTGCAGTTCAAATAGTCCTCTCTCGAAGTCGACCCACCCACCTTCCGGTCCAACAGCGGCTACTATGTGACAATTGTCACATTCTGCGACTTTGGAGGCGATCTTTTGGGTTCCGGACGGGTCGATGAGCAGTCGGACAAATTCGTGGTGTGGACAAAATAGACCGTCAAGACGATCCTCGACAAACGGCCGGAAGAGCGGCTCGAAGATCACTTCGGGTAAGCGGGTGAATCCCCCTTGGGAAAGTCCCTCAATCAAGTACGGTCGGGCGCCGTTTGGCGTAAGCAGAGCTGAATCAAGATAACTCTTGTCGGTGCGATTGGCGCGAACGAAGACGAGGCGACGCACACCCATCATGGCGCTCACATAGAGCACTTTGCGCAATATTTTCGGACGCGGCACGGCACAGATGAGATCAACTGTCGGTGATAAACGGGGCGAAGGCATATCGAATCGGCACTCCAATTCGATTTCGCTCTCGCCTAAAGAGACGATTTCTCCCGTACCCAGGTCGCCGTCGAGCATACCGATTCGAATGATCTGTCCCAACTGTCCGCGCAAGACCGTCCGGATATGCTCGGCCCGCCTATCGCGAAGCACATATCGGCTTTCGGCAGTGAAGTCATCCGGAGTGAGCAGAATCAAGTTCATGATTCCAATGATACGCGCCCAAGAGGCCAATCCAAAATTGTTTTGGCGCAGGATTCGCCATATACTTGGCGCATGGCGGTCACTCCCAACGAACGGTTCGTGCGCGAGATCAGTTCTATCCTGACAGATCAAGGACTCAAGCGGCGCCGGGTGATAGTGCGCTGTCTTCTGTCGCAAATGGCGGTTCGCTTTGACAGCCGATTAAAAGGGCATGTCGACTCGCAACTGCCGTCCTCCTCACTCGATGCGCAGTTCGAGGATATCCTGAGCAGATTTCGATACAGCCGGGATGAGCGTGATGAGTCGGAATTTGTTACCCCCGCTCTTTTGGGTGCGCTTGTCGAGCAATTCGGAACCGATAGGGCGGCCTCGGGAACGTACTATACACCGGCGTCCATCGCCGCATACATGTGTCGACGGGGGCTGGAAATTCTGGTCGGCGCGTTGTCGGATGCAGATCGCCGGCGAGTCGCACATCAGTTGCGAACTATACGTGTCATCGATCCGGCCTGCGGGAGCGGGGCTCTTCTGGTGGCGATGCAGCAGGAACTCGCATTTCTGCATTTCGACGCGCAGGGCGAAACTCAATTGTGCGGATTGGACGTCGACGAGCTGGCTGTCGCCGCAGCCCGAATTCGAACGGTATGCGCATTGAACGCGAGTCATCTTGAAATTGTGACACAAGAATTTCTGCGGACAATCTTGGTCGGTGACGGACTTGCGACTATTGATCAGATGCCGAGATCCGGAACTTTTGATCTCGTCGTCACAAACCCTCCCTATGGGATCACGGCCGACCTTGCTACCCGCAATCGATTCTTTGAGCCGAGGCATGTTGGCGTTCAGTCGCGGGATATGTATGGTCTGTTTATCGCGCAGAGCATGAATTTGCTGCGACCCGGCGGCGTTGCGGTCCTTTTAGTTTCTGATACCTGGCGGACCATTCGACGACACTTACCGCTGCGAAGGCTGCTTATCGATACCTGTGAGGTCGTATCCATAACCGATCTGCCGTCGTGGATATTTTCCGCGACCGTGAATTCCGGCCTCGTGATCTTAAGAAAGACTCCGCCGAGCAGTCAATCCTTTGTGTGCGCGACCGATCTAAGGTCGACACCCAAAGGCGACTGGGACACTCTTTCGAAATCGCTCACTGAACAGACGGAATATCGATACCGGCAGAGTCAGGTCGCCGCATACGCGCGTATGGCGTTTTTCATCGGATCACCAAAGATCCATCGCATTCTGACAGATGACAGGTTTACGACGCTTGGCGAAATCGCCACGGTGCGACAGGGGCTCGCGACCGGTGACAACAAGCGCTATCTGCGCAAGTTGCCGTCGGCACGTGGCGGATACTTGACGGTTGATCCATCAACAGTATTGGCTGCCTCAGAGTTGGCGGAGTTATCTTCTGAGGAGAAACTCAATGGTCTTCCTCGCTCGAAATTCGGCGGGCGGGTGTTTGTACCGTACGATAAAGGCGGCGCGAGCTTGTCCGAAGAAGGATGGCTGCCCAATTACTATGTCCCGACTGAGTATTTCATCGACTGGTCGGAAGAGTCGGTGGCGGCTATGAAAACGACAACCAGTGCGCGACAGCGCGGCAAGATCGCCGCGCGATTTCAAAATGCTGACTGCTATTTCAAACAGGGGATTACCTTTTCGTACACCGGGTACTACGCGCCGAGTTTTCGGCTGTCGTCGGGGGGAGTGTTCGATGTCGGCGGGTCATCGTGCTTTGATTTGCAGCTGCCGCTCTATCCGGTGCTGGCGATTCTGGCGTCGAAGTTGATGAAGTACATCGCGAAGAACTATATCAACCACACTGTCAATTTTCAGGTCGATGATTTCAAGGCGCTGCCGTTGCCGGGAGAGATTGATGAACATATTGCCGCAGAGCTTGATCGTTTGGTTACCACAATCGTGGAAAGGCAAAAAGGTGAACCGAAATACCGGTACAGTGTCGCTGAACAGAGAGAGATCGATCGAATTGTGTTCGCGCTGTTTAACATATCCGAGATCGAAGTACTCGATATCAACCGTTGGTATGAAGAGGCATACCCACGATTGAGCACGGGGAGCTGATCAATTGACTTGGAAACGAAATGGCTTTGAAATCCAGCACTTAACCGGTTTTCCGTTTTGAATGCCGGGCTTCATTTTGAATTTTAGAAGGGCGATGGCTGCTTCAGCGTCGAGAAGCTGATATCCTGACGACTGCGCAATTTTGCATCTAACGACGCGACCATCTACGTCCACCAGCCCATACACAACGACTTTGCCCTGCCAACCATTTTCTTTCGCGAGCTTAGGATAGTTGGCGTACGCTTCTTTCAGTATTTCCGGCAGCTTATCCAGGGCCGGAGGTTCCTCCTCTGTCGTTTTGGAGGAGTCCATCGCGGCGGAAGAAACATGGTCAAGGCCTTTCTCTGTGGAATCCCGTTGGCCGATAAAACATAGCCGGAGCGAAGTCCACTGCGGCGACAGCGCTCCGTCGTTTCCGACCGACTTGTAACGCATGTCCAATGCGCGAATCTCAGCTAATCGATCCACTTCCACAAAACCACTGGAGCTGTCTATTCGCGAGGTCAGCACGGTTCCCGATACGCCCACCAGCTGGCGCAATCGTACGGTGCCGGAAATGCCTGCTCGATAGATGCCGGGGAGCACCTCAATCACGGTGTCGTCGATGAGCCGGAAATTCTGCTGAGGGGACTCGGTCTCGTCAGGGGACGGCAATTGGAGTTTCTTAAAATACTCGGGAGTATGCAGGAAAGGAACAGCCACATAGGCGTCATATGGCAAAGAGCGATTGTCGCAGGTTTTGATTGGGAACCTGGCTTTGCGCACCGCTTCGCACGCCGCGGCATCGAATCCAACCGTGGTTCCAAGAAAGAAAAATGGATTGCAGTATGCTACTGTTCCGTCGCGCCTTATCTGCACCTTGAGCCAGATTGTCGTTTCGGCAATCGAATCGCTCAACTTCTTAGGCCATTTGACTTCGAAGGAGTTGAGCGGCGCAACGACCGGGGCATCACGTCCGACAAATTGCTCAAGCGACTTCCAGTTGGCGGGTCGTGAATGGTCAATGCTTACCGATGGCGGCACCGCACCAAGGACCCGCTGGGACTCCGTGATGTACACTCTCCCCGGTTGGTTCAGGAGTGCTTGAGGATTTGGAGAGAATCGAAAGGTAACCGGATAGTAACCCGAGTATTCAACCGGAGAACACCGATCCCATGCAGCATAAAAGAGGGCCTCCGAAACCGCTTCTTTGGCCGCTTGCTCCAAATCAGGATCTGGGTGCGATGGATAGATCGGCGCGCAGGAAACAGCTTTGCCTCTCGCTCCGACGGTGATATGCATCCAAATGGCGGGCGCCTCATTTGCCCCAATTCTTGCTGACGGAAGAGCAGCAATTGGCGGTCCCCAAGTAATTAGAGTCGAGTCCTTTACTCCCGGCGGCAAATACGCCGGCACCTCGCCGCTGAGTTGTTGATACGGCGCGGCGTCAACTCTAAGAGCCAAAGCGACAAGCATGATTATCCAACAAGCCGCCGCCACACCTCTTTTCCAAATCGATCCGGACATAATCGACAAGAAACTCCGAAACATGCCGATTGTCAACCGATTGGGGCGCTTTCGGAGCTCCCGAGGCGATAAACTCCTTCCGCTAAATTCCGATAACAAAGATAGGATTAACCTATGAAACATGTGGGCGCCAAAATGGTACGAGCCGTGTTGTCGGTTGTTGGATTTCTCTTCTTTGCGACACATGCAGTTCAGGCCGGCAATCTGAGCGGAAATGTTACGCGGCCGCCGCTGGCCGATCGCTCCGAGCAGCCGATTGATCGTTATCGCGGGCGCACCAGCGGTGATCCGGGGATGGTCGATCACAACTGCGCCTGCGATCCCGGCAAGTATGCCGTTGTCTGGCTGAGCGGCGACAGTCTGCCGCCGCTCAAACCGGTTGAGCCGATCCCTACGATCGCGCAGAAAGACATGATGTTTAAGCCGTCGGTGATGGCGGTGAGTGTCGGATCGACGGTCGAATTCCCGAATCTTGATCCGTTCTTTCACAATGTCTTTTCGTACTCGAAAACCAAAAAATTCGACCTCGGCCGCTACGAGCAGGGCAAATCCAAACCGGTGACGTTTGACAAGCCGGGTATCGTTAAGATCTTCTGCGAAATACACTATTCGATGCGGGCCTACCTGCATGTGCTGGCGTCGCCTTACTTCGCAGTAACTGACGAAAAAGGCGGCTTTACAATTCCGGATGTGAAACCGGGGAACTACACACTGCATGTCTGGCAGGAAAACCAATCCGATCTGGTCCGTGAGATTACGGTCGGCGCCGACGGCGCGACTGTGAATATCGAATGAAACATCGCCTGACATTGACCAAAAGATTTCTGCTGTTGATCGCAGTGGTGATGGTGGCCTTTGTGGCCGCCTCACTGGGGATCACCACCAAGGTGATGAAAGGCGGGATGGCGCAGCTGTTCCGCCAACGGATTGACCGGGCGATGACTGTCCTCTCTCAGTATGAATCGGCTCATACGCTCGCCCGCTCGCAGGAGCTCGATGCTGTGCTCAGCTCGCCGCGCTTCATCGCCGCGGTAGAGACAGAAGATTCAGCCACGATTGCCCAGGAAGCGCCCGTTTACCAAAAGATTTTGGGCGCCGAAGTTATGTGCATCGTGAACAATCACGGAAAAGTGACCTATGTTCACGGTATCAGCGAATCTCAGATCGAGGATTTGAAGCAGCTCACCATCGGCGTGCCGACAGGTTCCATTCGATATCTGCCGCTTGGGACAAAGCTTTACGAGTTCACGGTCAGCGAGATTCTCTCGGGTGCGGGGTCGCTTGGGTGGATGCTGTCCGGAAAAGAATATTCGGCGAATATGGCGCGCGATCTGAAACGCCTGACCGGGCTCGATGTGGTAGTCGCGCAGGACATGAATGTACTCGGCGTGTCCGAATCGCCGCTCGTGTCGAAAATCGTCAATCAACCTTCGCTTCTCAAAACGATTCTGACCGCCGGCCGTGAGGGGAATTACTCCGTGGACGGCGAGGATGTGATGTGTTCGGTCCTGTCGGCGGGCAATTCCGGCGCGACGATTGCGTTTGTCGGGTCGCTCGACGGGTATATTGCGCCGATTCGGTCGCAGATATTTCTCTATCTCATGATTTTAGCTATCGGCGGCGGGCTGGTCGCGATGGCGGTGATTTATGTGTTGACCGAACGTCAGATCGGTCGACAGGTCGCACACCTGGTACGGGCAGCCGAGCAGATCGCCTCGGGCAAACTCGAAACGCCGATCACGCCGCTATCATCCGATGAGCTTGGTTTTCTGGCCGGTGAAATGGAAACAATGCGGGCGCGAATTGTGGCCGACCGCGCTGAGCTTGAAAAGGCGCATATCGACAAGCTGAAATCGGAAAAACTGACTGCCATCGGTTCGGCCGCCACCGGTATCATTCATGATTTCAAAAATCCGATGATGATTATCCGCGGTACAGTGGAATTGCTGGCACGCAAGCAGGGCGATCCGGAGCGGCTGCAGCGAAGCTGCACGACCATTATCGAGCAGGTCGACCGGATGCGCGATTTGACACAGGACATTCTGGATTTCAGTCGCGGCCGCGTTCAGCTCGCTATCGCGCCAGTGAGCATTCGGGAATATTTTGCGGCGATCGCGGCGTTTCACGAACCGGCCTATGCCCAGGCGGGAATCAAACTGGTGGTCGCCGGGAAGGAAGTTACCGCGAATTTCGACAGGCATCGCTTCCGTCGTGTCGTCGACAATCTTTTGAACAACGCCCGCGAAGCCCTCAAGCCGGGGCACACCGTCATTCTCGCCTGGTCGCATTCGGGTGAGCAGTTGGTTGTCAGTGTCACCGACGACGGTCCCGGCATTCCGGCCGCTATCCGCGACCGTCTGTTCGAACCGTTTGTCACCAGTGGCAAAGAAGGCGGCACCGGGCTCGGGCTCGCGATTTCGCGAAAGATCATCGACGATCATGGCGGCGCGATCGCGGTTCGTTCCGACGCCGACAGCGGAACGACTTTCACCATTACCTTGCCAACAACGATCTCTGTGCCGGGCGAATCACAGACCGAACATCAATCGGAGGTTTTGACCCTATGATCAAAATATTTCGCCTGACAGCGGCGATCATTTTTGTTCCGCTGATTCTAAGCGCCGAAACACAGGTCAGCGGCTATCTGGATATGATCGCCAAGAACAGCGGCAACGATGACATTACCAATATCACGTTTAAGGGGTTCAGTAACTTTCACTCGATCCGTACGCGTCTGCTTTTTGATTCGCAGGTCGAGGATCGTGTCACCGTCTTTGCACAGATACTTCTTGATGACAATACCTTCTCGGTGTACGGAGCATATGCCCGTATTTCGAAAATCGCGGGGAAATATCTCAATGCGAATGTCGGATTCATTCCGACAACGGTGGGCGCGTTTGTTTCGCGCGAATACAGCGACAAGAACCCGCTGATCGGTCAACCGCTCATGTATATTCACCACTCGAATTATGTTCCGGGCCGTCCCGATTCGATCCAAACGGTGGATGATCTTCTCGCCACGCGCGACAACCGCAGCAAGTACGGCATACCGGTCATCTACGACGCCTGCTGGAACACCGGCGCGGAATTGTATGGATCGGTCGGCAAGCTCGACTATTCTCTCGGCGCGCTGGCCGGTTCAGTTGGGTATCCGAACATGGAACAGTACAAAGATATCCCTCAGATGACCACCCATCTGAATTACTATTTCAGTCCGTCGTTTTCTGTGGGTGGTTCGGCATTCTTCGGACCGTACTTGTTTAACGGCGCGTATGCCGATGGCCTGCCGTACAAAGCCGGCTACTCGGACACGACCGGCACGCCCGATGAAGATGATCTGGAAAGCCCGACTAAGTATCTCAATACCGGATTGGCAGGAGAACTTCATTTCACTCATGGATATCTTGAGATTCTGGCTGAGGGAGTCTACTCCAATTGGGACCACCCCGTATTGCCAGACCTGAGTATCACAGCCGGATATATTGAAGCGACGTACAAATTCGCGCCGGGATGGTATGTGGCCGGACGCTTTGATCGCTGGCAGCCGAATAAGCTGAAGGATTCAGCGGGTGTGTCGCGGCACTGGGACTATCCGGTGCAGCGAGTTGAATTTGGTTTGGGGTATCACCCATTTCGAAGAGTTACGACCAAGTTAGTTGCGCAGATCAATCGTTTCGACCAAACCGATCTTTTCGACAACGAAATTTACGCCCTGCAGTTCGGCGTGGCGTTTTAAGACGCGGATACACGATTGACGGAGAATTTGCCGCTAGGCTGTACTATGTCGCAGATACCTTCGGAGTTAGCGAACAAATGGCCTGCCCACGTTTAGCGCCTTCCCCAAACCATAGTGGATTTCATAGTTCAACCCGAGTTTGACTTTTGGGGAAATATTCGCTTGGCTCCGTTCCCGAAAACACCACCGTATGTACTTTTCATCGCTGGTCTTCTCAATGTAGCAAATTACGTTGAGATCATATAAGAATTGCAGGAAGTCAGCATTTGACTTGGCAAAATTCAGCTTGCTAATCTTCTTTTGATGGAGGTAGTCCTGCCATTGATTGTAAGCGTTCACGAATTCAACATAACTGAACTTGTACTTGCCATCCAAATACTCAAAGAACTTGAGGAACATCTCGTAATCCAAGCTTGTGTAGTAGAATGCTAAGTGGTCCTTGACTTCGCCAAGCAAATAATCAGAATATTCTCTCCGCACGCTCGGGTCATCAAAATCAGTTACATTAAACACTTCCGCCGGCGCGGCTGTCCTGGACTTAAACTTGTGTTGCAGTATCTTCATCAAAGTCACGATGTCTCTTGGCCGAAAATAGGAAAATCGTAGAAAACTAACGAAAGCATCTTGTGGTCGTCTACTCTGATCGACGTTTTCAACCTGATATGGAAAATAGTAATCCCAAGTGACTCCCTCTTTTGAGTCTGCTTCCTGTTGGGCCGAAAGCAACTTGTCGGCAATCCTGAAGAGCTTTGAACGGCGGTACTCGGGATAAGTCGTGCGCCAATCCAACACGACCGCATTGTCGCGAATCTTCGTGTTTTGGTTTTGCAGTCCCAGAGAATCAAAGATGTCGGGGCGAACCAGAAGTACAACGCGCATTCTGCCTTTTGAGTCCTTTATGTTTGGGAAGAAATCGCTATTCGTACTCCATACTGCGTTGGCCAAACCCTTAACACATTGCAGATAGTCCTCGAAATGGATATGTGCAGGCCTGATGTCAATACCATCAATGAAAAGCATGAAGTTCTCGTTCAACTTGATTTCGGAGAGAGCATCCTCAAAGTGCTTCTGAATGTACAACAGATTTGTCTGAAACCTTCTTTCTGTCGTCGATACTTCTGCTCCGACACTGCTTTCAACCCGAAGGTGTTTAGCTATTAGTTCCGCCGCCACTTTCGAGTTGTCCACAAAGTGCAAAGCATAGAGTATTTCGGGCGAGAAGGCCTTGTCATAAAATTCATCTACGGCCTCGCGGACCTTCTTAAATTTTCCAAAGCGCCGCATGATCCCACTTCCCTCGGCGCTATCGCAGATTTGCTGCGAGATCAACAAGTAAATAATCACCCGCCAAATCGTTGTGTAGTCAGAGAGGACAAGCTTTTCCTTCTTCTTTAACGCAACAAACTTTTCGTATTCGGTCTCTCTTAAGTAGCGAAGAGCGGCATTGGTCTCTTTGAATTTGTTATTGGATAGATATACGGCGTAGGCCGTCTTTCCCGTCCCCTTTTCGCCAACCAGAAAGTAGCAATTACTCTTGCAGAGATTGTCGAGTTCTTCGGTCCGAACAAAAATCTTATTGAATAGCTCCTTGTTTTCTCTCTTCTTGTAATTTTCTGCATCGCTAAAACCGAGTTCCAAATCAACAACTGATTTCATAACTCCCCCCTATCGAAGGGTTCAGCTCTCAGGAAACGATTGTCAACAGGGTGCCGCGTAACGACCACACTCTTTTTTAACCCAGTTCTGAGTTTGACTAGGTAAATGAGCACACTTGCTGACCACAAGTCAAGCACTGTGCTTTTTTTCTTATTGCCGAATCCAAGAGTCTTTCGGATTGCCCATGCTTCGGGGGAGCCTCACTCCCCCCTGAGCGCCTCGACGGGGTCGACGCGGGCAGCGCGCGAGGCCGGATAAAGCCCGGCAATCAAGCTCACCCCTAAACCCAATACGATTGCGCCCAAGATCAGCCACCACGGCAATGCAAAAATCTCGACTTCGCTGACCCCTTCTTTGCGCATGAAATAGTGCGCGATCAGTGTCACAATCCGCGTGATCACCCAGCCAAATAACAGGCCAACCGTTGCGCCGAGAATGCCAATCACGCCCGACTCGACTAAGAAGAGTCGCCGAATATCGGATTCGTCGGCGCCGAGTGATTTTAAGATGCCGATCTCGCGGCGTCGCTCTAATATGGAAAAGACCAAGGTGTTGACGATCGCCAGCGAGGCGGTGAAGAGCGCGATCAAACCAACCGCGCCAAGGGCCAGATCGAAGTAGAAAAATGCTTTTTGGATTTCCTCGAATTGTTCGGCATAGCTGAAGGTCCGGTACCCCATCGCTTCGACTTGTTTGCGAATATTGGCATGCGGCACGCCGGGGTCGACATCGAGCGTGACCTGCGGAAACGAACGTGAAGACGTATCGCTTTTGGTCGGCAGTAACTGGCCGGTGGAGACCAGCTTGATCATATCGGTGATATCGCCGGTGAATCCGGCGTTGGTGAACCGACGCGCCCGCTGTGCCGGCATGATGATCGCTTCGACTGGCAAGCGGCGCGCCCGGCCCTCTTTGAGCACTCCGCCAATGACAAACGTATCGCTCACCGAAGCCCGGGCTTTCAAGAAGCCCGAGATGAATCGCTGAAGGGCCGCGTTGGCTTCGCCGCTCACTACTTTCTCCCTATACTCGCGGAACCAGAGGGAGTCAAAGTGCAGTTGATCTATCCTGTCCCACAAAGTCACTCCGTTTTCGGTCAGGACATGAGCGAATCCCGAATCGATTGAGGATACTTTCACTGCAATTATCAGAGTGTCACCGAGCACCGACTTGGTCGAATCGACACCAAGCGATTTTAGAAATTCCCGCGTTACAAGCACGCTGCGATCGGTGTCGGAGGCGAACATCTCCCCCGACTCGATGCGCGAGAAGATCTTCAGGCGCGAGGCCGACATTGTCATCGCCTGCGCTTTAGCACGCACGGTGGAATCACCGTGAGTGACGAAAACCGCAAAAGCGTCGTAGGGGAACACAAAGTTCACACCCGGAATCTTTGCCAACGAATCAATCGCGGCCAGATCGAGCGGACGGTAGGGCATCGTGTCCAGAACGCTGGCGGTGTCTTTCTTGCGCTGGCGCTCCGGGCGAATATCTACTTTGACTGTGTCTTTCGGGTAGACCTGCATGGTGTTGAACAGGCCGAGGTCATTGAATTGGTCGGTGATCAGTTTCTGATTTCCCGCGCCGAACGACAGCATCGAGACGAACGCCGCTATCGCGATTACCACACCGGCGGTCGTGAGCACCGTGCGGAGTTTCATCCGCCAGAGATTACCAAGCGATATACCGACCAGATCGCGCAGGGTCATTGCTTGAGTTGCTCCGTCGCGGTATCGTGCGTCACCTTGCCGTAGTGCATCGTGATTACCCGCTTGGTGTATTGGCGAGCCAATTCGAGATTGTGGGTGACCATGACAATAGTCAGGCCGTTGCTATTGAGTTCTGATAGCAGCTCGACAATCTGTCGGGAATTGGTTTCGTCGAGATTGCCGGTGGGTTCATCGGCAAAAAGGATTTCGGGGTTCTTGACGATGGCTCGCGCCAGAGCGACGCGCTGTTGTTCGCCGCCGCTCAAGTCCGACGGACGATGCGTTATGCGCTCGGCCAATCCGAGCTTGGAGAGCATCGCCACCGCTCGCTCATACCGCTGGTCGGTCGGGGTTTGATTGAACCATAGTGCGGCGGCAACATTTTGCGCCGCGTTGTAGTGCCCGATCAAATTGAAGGCCTGGAAGACCATCCCGACCCGGTGGGCCCGATAGTGCGACAGTTCTTTGCGCGATCTCGCGCCTAAAGACTTGCCGTCGATTTCGATCGAGCCGGAAGTCGGTCGATCCAGACCGGCCAGCAGATTTAAGAAGGTCGATTTGCCTGAGCCGGAAGAGCCCACAATGCCGACAAATTCGCCGCGGTCGATCTGAATCGAGACGCCGTCGACGGCGCGAATTTCTTGCGGTCCGCGGCGGTAGGCCTTGGTGATATTAATGGTGGCGATCAGCGGCGAGGTCATAGATAAACGCGGATAGTCTGGCGGAACACACAGCGCTGGATTTGGAATCGTGCCGTCATCGGTAGTCAATATACGAGCGAATTATCCGCTATGTTGCGGCTATCGCGAGCGACGGTACTTGAATCCCTGGCGCTGGAATGCGCCGCCGCCGGACGGCCCTCCGACCCAAGAAGCAAGTGAGTCCGCGCCGATCGGCTGATAGCTGACAGTTCGCGGGTACTGGCTTGAATCGGGGTTCTCGAAATGGTACTCCGAAGAATCAATGCGATCGAAGACAAAGCGGGATGATTGTTTCCGCAGGACAAACTCGGTGCTGAATACGATTTTGCCGCCGTCTTTGGCAATTTTGGATCGCTGGGTGATAGTCGTGTCTTTGTCTTTGATGGTCATGCCGATGCCTGCATAGGCGCCGCTCGAATCGCGCGTCCACTTTTCAACGGCTTTCTTCATATTTCCGGTAACTTCCCAGGTTCCGACAATCCAGGAAAACTGAGCGAGCCCGCTTTTTTGCGTTGCGGCCTCTTTTCGCTGCGCAAACGACGGCGAAGCGAGAATCAATACAAACAAACTTGCGGTTGCCATACCCAATTTCATCGTAATCATCCTCACTGATTTTCAGAATTTCATTCGCGAACCGTGACCGTCGGCCCGGCTGACATCAACAACCGAGTCGCCGGTATTATACATCGTCAGGTGAGTCCGCGACGAAAAAGTCTGACCGTCGGAGGCAACTGTAATAGTATCGACCAACACGCCGCGTCCGCCCGGGAGCCAGCCGGTGCCTTCGGGCAAGTGTTCCGATGAGTCGGGGTAGCGGGTGGGATAGAATTCGTACTTCGCCTCGAACTTGTGCTCACCGATTGGACGCCATATACCATAGGCCGGCGGGACCGGCGGCGCGGCGTCGTAGTTCGATGATTCAAGCATGGTGCCGTCGGAGTGGAACAGATACATGAACTCAAGGTCTTTGATCGAAGAGTAGGGACCATCGAGAAATTGCACTTTTGCCCGCCACGAGCCAACCAGCTCAGAGCTATTCAACTTCGGCGATGCCTGAGATTGTATTGTTGAGCTGCCGATCAAGCCGACGACTGCGAGGACTGCGGCGAAACCTAAGGTGTAGTATCCGATACTACGCTTGGATTGATATGAGTGATTCATGGGAGACCAATATGGGGTGAGCAGATCTTGAATTCAAGCAAAGAGCACTGGCGAGAAGACAAACCTTCGCTTGGAAACAGCTCACGAACGACGCAATCTCTGGCAGCGCCATTGCGCCGAGAATTGACAGGGGATACCGGTCATGCGGGACTTTTGTATCACTTGACGAGGATCATCTTCTTAGATTCTACCAGATCATCGGACTGCAGTCGGTAGTAATATGTTCCGCTGGCAATTCCTTGCCCGGCTTCATCAGTCCCGTCCCAATGGGTAGAGTGCGGGCCGATCGCTTCGGTTTCGTCGACCAGTGTTCGGACGCGTTGACCGAGCGCATTGAATATGTCGATTCGAACATGCGATGGTTTCGACAAGCTATACGAGATAGTCGTACCGGGATTGAACGGGTTCGGATAATTCTGTGCCAGTTCGACTGACTTGGGCAATCCGTCGGCAATCTCGCCGGGCACATCGGTGATCGCGCTTAACGTCATTTTGCTCACATACCCGTCATAGGGGACGCCGCCGCCGGCGGCTGTAGTCAAAGTGGTCGGTCCGAATGTTGCCGAGCCGGCAAACTGCCCGCCGGCGTACGCGCTGGTACCATTGGCATTCACATCCATGCCGTATCCCCAGATGGCCGGGGCAAATGTTTCGCTGCGCGTGATCCAGCGTCGACTGCCGTCGGAACTGAGCCGTATCATGAAAATGTCGCTGCCGCCGCCGAAATTGATGGTTGTGTCGGCCACAGTGACTCGGGCGCCGACGGTCGCTTCGACGAGAACATCGTCATTGGGCAGTACGCGAATATTGTAGGCCTTGCTTGATGATCCAGTCGTGCCGTTGCCGCCTTTGACCCACTGCAGATTGCCGCCGCCGTCATACTTGGCGACGAACAAGCTCGAACTTGCGCCGCCTGAGATAATCGAGTCAGCTTCGAATTTCGCAGTGCCTTTGAATTGCCCGACGACATATACATAACCGCTCGAAGCGACGGCAATCCCTTTTCCCAAATCTTCCTGGGCGGGAGACGACACCGCTCCAGCACCTTTGGCCCAAACCAGATTTCCGAGCGAATCGTATTTGACTATGAGAATATCGCGATCGGTGATGCTGGCGGCGTGCAGGGTGGTCGCTCCATAGGTGATTTGGCCCGTAAACTCACCGCTCAGATAGAGATTGCCGGAGCTATCGGCGGCTATGTCGCTGTATTCGACGGGTACGGAGACATTATCGGCGGCGGTACGCGTCCAGACCGTGTCGCCGTCGGCTGTATACTTTGCCAAGGTGTGATTGACCGCAGCATAGATGTACCCGTGATCGCAAACCAGTCCGCCCGGACCCTGGTTGGCATGCCACACCAGTTGCGCCCAGATTACCGCGCCAGAGCTGTTGTATTTCGCAAGAATGACATTTGAAGCGCTGTTACTATTCACATGAAAAGAATCGAGCGCAATTTGCCCCGAGAAGTAACCGCAGACGTAGACATTGCCGTCGGGATCATGCGCGACATCAAACAACTGTTCCGAGCCGCTGCCTGATCCAAAACTCTTCGCCCACGCAAACTGTCCCGATGAATTCAGTTTCGCCAGGAACATATCATCGCCCACTGGAATTGCGGTAAGCTTGGTTCCGCCGATCAGCGCGCTGTCGCCGTAGTTGCCGGCGATATAGATATTCTCGCTTAGGTCAACTGTTACGGCTGAAACTTGAATCAGCGGAACGCTCGTACTCGAGTAGTTGGCAACTTGGGCTGCCCAGTCCCAGGTCTGGCTGTAGCTAAGCCCGGCCGAACAGAATATCAGGAAGATGGCAGATGCGACTTTGGAGATGGTTTTCACGGGCAACCTCCCTTGTGACCGCAATCGCATTAGCGAATACTTCGCAAGTTCTCGCGGTCGTTTGTGCATGCAAAGAGTAGTCAACCACGAGCAGATGGTCAAGAAGAATTGTGGAGTATATGAGTCTATGGTCGAGTTGCGCACGCACAGATAGCGTGTAGCAGGCACAGCCGGTTGTCTCTGATGGGCTGGGCTTACCTGAGACGCTTGTATCTCTTCCCCACCCGCACCCCAGAGGGGATGATCATGACTTCCTGCTTGAATTTGGTCGGTGAGACACGGGGGAGCTTGATATTCTCGGGTACTAATGGGACATGGGAGATATTGCACAACCGTTCTTCAAGCTCGTACATGAAGGCGGCGCTGGTGAGCTGAACGTGATTCAGATTGCGCAGAGATATGAATTTGGAGTACCCACGCAGGGTAAACTCGCCGAAGTAGTTGTAGTAGCCGTCAAAGTAGCTCATGGCCAACTCCCGGGCACTCGCATAGACCGGGTTTCGGTATCGCAGACCCAAATATTTACTTTGACCGATGGCGCCGTAGTGTCCTCGTTGTTTGAAGACGCACAGGACATGGTCTTCGTCTCGCACTGAAGTAAGATCCATGAGCTGATTCGGGATTTTATGATAGGTCAGCACGACACTCGCGAAGGCGGCGGCTTCGAGACAGTCGCCGGTCCCTTTGCGGATGACATCGAGAATTGAGATTCGGTCTGACTTGTTGTATCGAATACTCGTGACAAAGAACTGTACTTTGGGGGGAGTATTCAGGCGCTTGATAGTCCGCATTTCTTCGTCGGAGAAGACAGTAAAGTCGATACTCATTTGCGGACGGTAATCAACAATTGATTGAAGGGCAATTGAATATCAACGCCACTTCAGCAGCGAGGTTTGATCCCCTGCGAGGCGAGAAACTGCCGCACAAAGTCACAGCGGTCGTCAATGCTCATCTTAGGAACTTCAACGATTGAATACCCACAGTCAACGTACCAATGACAAATGGCCCCAAAGATACGAATGGAGTCGTCGTAAGTTTGGTCGCGCTGAGCGTCGTTGTGATAAATCTCACGCCAGGGCGGCAGGATAAGGGCAGTTGGGTAATAGGGGAAGTTCGACAATACCCTCTGCTTCTTTTCAGTTGTCAATTGACCAACCTCGTCCAGCATCCCGAGTGAGTCAATCGCTGATCGGTCAAAAAAGAGCACACCCGTAGCGCTTCGGGTGGCTTCGAACTGCTCGATATCTCGATCGAATATCAAATTTGCAAAGTCGACCGGCTCTGGCCTCGGACTGAGACCTCTGTTGACGCGATCGGCAATGATCGATCGTGCCACTTCGGGAATAATGGTGTATCCTCTTTGCCTGAGCACCGCAAGCATCGACGTTTTGCCGGCCCCCGGGCCCCCAGTTACTGCGATTCGAATCGGATCAGTGGTTGGGTTCATAATTTGCTGTCGAAATCCGTGTAATTTGCGGTTGGTCATCATTCAATTCACCCGAACAACGGAACAGACGTCCGGTCTACTTCTCCTACAGACAAGTACATTGGCGTTCACAATTGGCGGTGATTTCGAGCCGGGCGAACTGGCCGATCTAATGGCTCAATGGCGGAGAGACTGGGGTTCGAACCCAGGAGACGTTGCCGCCTACACGCTTTCCAGGCGTGCGCCTTCGACCACTCGGCCATCTCTCCGTATCAAATCGGCGTCCCGGATGAACCGGGAGCGGGTAAAATCGCCCTAACGTGCCCAAAAGGCAAGGCGATTCTCTACGCGGATGAAAGGAACGAATGCTACGACTTGGACGGATCGTTCTCGCCGAAGTACAGGAATCGGTCGAGCACTTTGACATAGTCCGACCAGCCGACTCCCCCCTGGCGGGTGCGGATGCGGTCGATCGCCCCCATCTTGCTGTCGATTTCGTCGCAGTAGTACAAAATGAATGCTTCGGGCATCTGCGGGACCACCGGCGAACCGAAGGCCCGTTCCCCCTGATGGGCCAGTACCATATGCCGCAGTTTGGTCAGCAGAATCGGCGGGAAACCGTCGATTTTGCCCGCCCGCTCGGCCACCCAGTTGTCGGCGATGCAGATATGGTCGATCAACCGGCCGGCATCGGTGAAGTCGATTACCATTTCAGTCGAGTAACTTTCCATCTTGCCGGCGTCGTGAAAAAGCCCTCCGAAAATCAGGTAGTCTTTATTGATGAACGGATACCCGACTGCAACTCGAAGCGCCAATTCGGTGACATTGCACGAATGCTCGGACAAACCGCCGATATAGGCATGATGCCAGAGTTTTCCGGCTGCGGCATACAGGTATTTTTCCAGAAATTCGGTGTCGGACCAGAATGACTCGGCGAGCGATTTGATGTAGCCGTTCTCAATCTTGTCAGTGAGCGCCCGAATGCGTGCCAGACGTTCTTCGCGCGACTGGGCCGAATGGGCCAGTACCTGATCAAGCGAGAATTCATCGGGCTGGGCTTGTCTTAAGCGACCGATAGTAAACTGAATCTTGTTCTTGTACTGGCCGACGTCGCCGCGCACCTTGACGACCATGCCCTCGGTCAATTCAGTCAGCGCGAATTGATCGGGTTCCCACCAGACGGCGTCGATCCGCCCGGTAGCATCACCAAGCTCCATCGACACGAACTGTCCGCGGACAAACTCGCGGACTTCGCGTCGCCGCACGACGAAGAATCCTTCGATCTTGTCGTCGATGACGAAATCTTTAATCGGCTTCTGATCCATAACCCGCTGTAATCTACCACACGCACCGGCCTCGGCGCAACCGGGGAACATTGTGGTTGATACCCTGCGTATAAGGGATATATTGCGCCGACTGTATGAAAATTCTCTATCGCTATATCCTGCGCGAACATATCGCTCCGTTCTTTCTGGCTTTTTTCATTATCACATTTCTTCTGATCATCGACTATGTCCCGCGCATTATCGATACGGTCATCGATAAGAATATCGGCATCGGCGTGGTGATGGAACTGATCGGCCTGAATCTGGCCTGGATGCTGGCGTTGTCGGTTCCGATGTCGGTGCTGGTGGCAACGATGATGGCGTTCGGTCGGCTGTCTTCAGATTTTGAGATCATCGCGCTCAAAGCTTCGGGCATCAATGTCCTGCGGGTGCTTGCCCCGCTTATTGTTTTCGCCGGACTCTTATCGTACGGAATGATTCAGTTCAATGATAAAATCCTGCCCGACTTAAACAAGCGGGCGCGCACATTATATAGCGATATCAGCGCCATGCGCCCGACTTTGGTTTTTCGGTCCGGTGTTTTTATCACTGACATTCCCGGGTATCTTGTGCTGATCGACGATATCGACCACGCAACGTCGCTGGTAACGGGTGTGCGCATCACCGAGACCAAAGTACCCTCCAAGCCGCGCATTGTCGTCGCCGATCACGGGTACCTCAAGATGACCGATCACGGCAGGAATATGCAGTTCACGCTGTACGACGGCGAAATACATTCGCTTGACGCGATGGAGCCCGATAATTACCGCAAAGTGCATTTTGATAATCAGGTGATCAACATTAGCGGCACCGGCTCGGAATTGGTGCGCAGTGAATCCGATTTGCGTACTGACCGCGAGATGGGGCTGGCCGAGATGCGCGAGAACGTCGACAAGGCAATGACGGCGATCAAACCGAGCCGCGATCATATCGGCGAAGTGCTAAACAAGAAATACGACTATCTGTTCAGCAAAGACTTCAAGTACAATTTCAGCAAGGATACGACCTCGGATTCGCTGGCTTATGCGCTCGTGCGAAGCGACGCAAATGTTCTCTACCAGCACATCGACCGAAGCCGCGATCAGATTCTGACGCAGACTCGGTTTGCCAACAAGTACCGGGTCGAGATTTACAAGAAATACTCTATCCCTGTCGCCGCCCTGATCTTCGTTATTGTCGGAGCGCCCCTTGGAATGATGTCGCGCAAGTCGGGCATGGGGGTGGCAATAGCCATGTCGATTCTGCTATTTGTGGTTTACTGGGCGTTTCTGATTGGCGGCGAAGATCTGGCCGACCGCGGAGTGGTGTCTCCGTTCGTGGCAATGTGGGGGGCCAACATGACCCTCGGCGCGCTTGGTATCTATCTGATCTACATCGTGGTATCGGAACGTCCGATCTTCGCCTGGTTCCGCAAGGTGTCGTGAGATGATTTTGTTCAAAACGCTCGACCGGTATCTAATCCGCTATTTTCTGCAGGCGCTGCTGGTTGTCACCGTGGCTATCGGGCTGACTATTATTGTCATCAACATGGTCGAAGAACTGCGCGACTTTGTCGATCACCATGTTGCCTTTGTCGATATTCTCACCTACTACCTCTACTTCGGCGGCTGGGTAGTGAAGTCCTTCCTGCCCGTATTCGTGCTGCTTGCGACGCTGTTTTCGATGTCGATTCTGGCGCGACGACGAGAATTGCTGGCCATGAAGGCCTCCGGTCGCTCGCTCTATCGTATCGCCCTGCCGCTTTTGGTCATGGGCGCGATCTTGTCGGTGGTGCACTTCTACTACAACGAATACATTTTCCCGCCCGCCAATAAGCGTCGGCTCGAAATCAAAGAGTTCACCATCGAACAGCGCGCCAAATCGGTGTTCACCAATGTGAGAAACATTTATCGACTTATCAGCCCCGGGTATTTCTATTCGATGGCCGATTTCAACGCCGAGCGCAAAGAAGGATCACAGCTGCGCATCTGCAAAACAGAAAATAGTCGGCTCAAGCAGATTGTGACTGCGCGCACGGTCTCATACAATGACTTTCGCTGGCTGGGGCGGGATGTAGCAGTTCGGACGTTTGACGACTCCTCGCACGAGTCGTATCAGAAGCTCGACTCGATGTACCTGCCTGACATTCTGGACACTCCCGATGATCTGGCCAAACGGCTCGGCAAGCCGGAAGATATGTCGCTTGACGAACTCACCCGGTATATCGATATAATGAAACGCACCGGCGGACCGTATCTGAAAGAATCGATCGACCTGCGGCTCAAATATTCTTATCCGATGACCTCGTTTATTGTAATGCTCATTTGTATTCCGTTTGCGTCGAATCCGCGACGGGCGGGTATTGCTGTTTCGTTTGCGGTCGGAGCGGCGATTGCGCTTGGGTATTTCGTGCTGTTTCGTGTTATGCAGTCGCTTGGGTACAACGAGAAAATTCCGGCCGATCTGGCGGTTTGGGGGGTAAACGCCCTCTACTTTGTGATAGGATCAATATTGATGATCGGTGCAAGAAAATAGAATGGCCCACCCTGATCACGAGAAAAACCGCGCCGCCTGGAACGAAATGGTCGGCATTCACTACGACCATCCCGATTACCGTACCAAGGAATTTCTGGCCGGCGAATCCAAATTGATGTCGATCGAGCGCGAGGCGCTGGGCGATGTGCGCGGGAAACATTTGCTTCACCTGATGTGCCAATTCGGACTGGATACACTGTCGTGGGCGCGCGAGGGCGCCATCGTGACCGGCGTTGACATAAGCGATGAATCAATTGTAAGGGCTAACCAATTGAAACAGGACGCGAAACTAAGTGGCACGTTTGTCAGGTCCGATGTTTTCGACTTGATTGGCGTTATCGATCAGAAATTCGATATCGTCTTTATGTCCCATGGTACCCACTGCTGGATATCTGATTTTGGTAGGTTGGCGAAGGTGATCGCCCACTATCTCAAACCGGGCGGTGTCTATTTCATCGTTGATGATCACCCCGCGAAAGTGCTGTTCTACCATCCGCCACAGGCGTATTTCCAGTCGGAACCGACTCGCGAATCGGGTGCGCCCGACTATTGCGACCGAGAGTACAAGATGAAGAACGAGCTGGTCGAGTGGCAACACCCGCTTTCAGAGATTGTAAATGCCGTTATTGAAGCAGGTTTGACGATTGAACAATTAGGCGAATACAACAAGAGTTATTATGCGGAGGCAGCCGACTGGCCGCGCGGCGCCGACGGATACTGGACACCGCCGTCGGGCCCGACGGCCTATCCGCTGATGTTTTCGTTGAAGGCACGAAAGGTGTAGGGCAGAACCCGAGCGTAGCGACGCGGTTCTGCCAGTTCTCACACTTGGCATATGGCGGGTTCGCGGACGGACCCGCCCTACAAAGAGGAAAAGGCGATGAATCTCGTTGAACTGAAAGACACAAAGACTATCGAATTGGCTAAAGGCGTCACCGCGCAGGTCGTGCACACGTCGAACCTGAGCATCGCGCACGTAATCCTGCTTGCAGGTTCGGTCGTACCGCAGCATGCGCATCATCAGGAGCAGATAGTAAATGTCATCGATGGCGAACTGGAACTGACTGTCGATGGCAAGGCGACCGTATTGACGCGCGGCAAAGCGCTGGTGTTGGCGCCGATGGTGCCGCACTCAGCCAGAGCGATTTCGCAGGTGTATGTGATCGACGTTTTCCATCCCGCCCGCGAGGATTTCAAATCAATGGCCGCCGGCACGCAAGGGCCGCGGCCGTATGAGAAGTGAGCCCAAATTGAAGATGTCGCAGTGTGGTGATTTGGTGGCGTAGGATTCAGAGCGTGCTTTGTGAGGTCTTGGCGACATCTTCGTGTATTAGGCCGGCCAAGAAATCTCGAGACTTGAACCTCTCATAGATAGTCAGTGCAACCTGCGGCAAACTAACAAACATAGCCAACAACGCAGCCTGCATCGGCGTAGCTTTCATTTGTCCTGATCGAACGGCAAGAATCAGTCTCAGAATTACGACCATCCACAGTAGAGTTCCGAAGGATCCCAAGATTGAGGGTAGCACCCACACCGTAATTCTTGTCTTGTTGTCTACATGTTTTACCGAACCGCGAAGAATCACTTTGTATCTATATCGACCCCTGTAAGATCCCAAACCGCCGGGTCTGCGAACCAGCCGAAAAGACTTTAGCTCCGGGTCGACCCCGCTTTCCGACAATCCGCTATACGTGCGAATCTCGGTTGAGAGTTTGTTGATTACCGCATCTGCACGCAAACTGGTGCCCAACGTGAAGTAGTTTGGAACTAACAAATTGACCCTTTTGCCTTACGGAGGATCAACACCTGGAAACCAGTTCTCCCCACTGATTATTCACGGCCGCTCTGATGCCAGCGCCACAAACGCCGCGACCACCATCGGCCCCAGAATCATTCCGGTAAATCCGAAAGCGGCAATTCCGCCCATGATGGCAAAGAACAGTAAGAGTGGATGCAGCGCGGTTTTGTCGGCCATCAATTTCGGCCTCAGAAAATTATCGAGTTGGCTGATCACGCCGAGGCCTACCACAAGTACAATCACTCCCCGAGTGACTTCGTCTGACAAGATGAGGCCAATTCCCGCGGGGATGTAAATCAGAAATGCGCCGATCACCGGCAAGAGCGACAGAAACGCCATGACCGCTCCCCAGAAGACTGGCGAGGGCAATCCGACTGCCGCAAAGAGAATGCCGCCGAGAAGTCCTTGCAGAAAGGCGACCAGCAAACCGGATGTAATGGTCGAACTGACGACCTCGCCCAGTTGCTTGAACGTCGCGTCTACGCGTGCCTTCGGAAGCGGTGTCGCCCGCCGCAGCCAGTCGACCAATTTGTCGCCGTCTTTGAGGAAGTAGTACGTCGTCACCAGCATGATGATGAAGTAAAACGCCGCTTTGGTGCCGTTGGAGATGATCTCCCCCGCCTGATCGATCACGAACTTGCCGAAACGGTCGACTGAATTGCGCACGATCTCATTGACATTGATTTGGCTGAAATCGTAGTAGCCCGACAATTTCTCTTTGAGCGTATTAACGAGCGGCAGATCGAGGGTTAGATACTTATCAAGTTCACCCGACTCGTGCATTTTGTTGATGTGCGCCACTGCGTCGGCAGCTTCGTCAACCAGCGCCGAAGTCAGATACGCCACCGGACCGATCAATACGACGAGGATAATCAATGTGACAACCAAAGAGGCCAGCGTGGACTTTCCTTTGAATGACTTGAGGAGTCGCAGGTAGAGCTTTCGGAACAAAAGCGCCATTGCTCCCGCCCACACAATCGGGGTCAGAAACGGCAGAAGCATCTTGCCGCACAGATAAAACAGCGCCAGCAAGAGCGCGAGAATGAGTCCGGTGGTTACGTGGTCGCGGTTCATATCCGATTTCGAGTCCGACTTTTTTGGTAAGGTACGGATTGTCGCACACTGGGGCAAACTCAACACCGGTCGCCAAAAATCCGATGCAAATTGCAAATTATTGAATCGTCGACCGAAGCGTTTTCGATACCTTAACCCTATCTCTCACAATGCATTGTGGCTACCAATCCGACTGCGAATATCGACAACAGCTGACCTCGTTTGCTGGGGCAGTCGGCCGGATTTCGGCAAACTTAACTGCCAAATTTTGGCAAAAAACTTTGTGCTCAGGCATCTTCTTGGGCTAAAGCATTTTACCAAGTCGCCGATTATTTCAATAGAAACTGAACAATTCACGGCGGGAGGGACGAAGCCATGTCCCAATCGCTATTCGTAATGACTCAAAGAAGGAGTTATCCAATGGCTTCGAAGAAGAACCGCAATTTCCGCAATGCGACGTCGCGTCGCTCCACCAAAACCACTCGCCGTGCTAACGGTGGCCGTCCGTGGAACCGCACCGAGATCGCTTTCCTGCGCAAGAACTATCGTAACCACCCGACTTCCTGGTGCGCTCGTCAGCTTGGCCGTACTGCCTATGCCGTCCGGTACAAAGCTTCCGACCTGTCGATCAAGAAGGCCAATCCGTCGGTCTGGCGCGCCTTTGGCAAGCCGAAATCGACCTGGAACTTCACCACGAAGACCACCTGGAACCGTCCGTCGTTCCGCAAGCCGGCTCGTCGTTCGACCACCCGTCGCACCTCGCGCTCGCGTCGCTAGTTCGTACACCTCGGTCCGCATGATGCGGACTTTTTGCTTTCTGACCCGCTGTCACGGATGACAGCGGGTTTTTCTTTGGGCGATTTTGAAGTTAAAACATGGCGTCCACCAGCTGACCGTTCTATCTTTCCGCCCCGAAAATGGATTGCGACTGACCATGCTAAGACCAAAACTCTTAGACACCCTCAAGGGATACGACTCGCATCAGTTTGTCCGCGATCTGATGGCGGGGATTATTGTCGGCATAGTCGCGCTGCCGCTGGCTATTGCCTTTGCCATTGCCTCCGGCGTTTCACCGGAAAAGGGACTGTACACCGCTATCATCGCCGGATTTTTGATCTCGGCGCTGGGTGGCAGTCGGGTGCAGATCGGCGGCCCGACCGGAGCTTTTGTGGTGATCATATACGGCATCGTGCAGCGATTCGGCGTCGACGGTCTCATGATTGCCACGCTGATCGCCGGGGTAATTCTGATTCTTATGGGGCTTTTGAAATTCGGCTCGATTATCAAATTCATCCCGCATCCGGTAATTGTGGGATTCACGACCGGAATCGCGGTGATAATATTCTCGTCGCAGATCAACGACCTGCTCGGATTGGGCCTGACCGACGTTCCCGCTGACTTTATCGAAAAGTGGGTGATGCTGGTGTCGCACTTTACCAGTGTCAATATGTACGAATTTGGGTTGGGGCTTGGCGTCGTTGCGATTGTTTTGCTTTGGCCAAAGATCACTACTCGAATTCCCAGCCCGTTTGTGGCAATCATTGCCGCGGCCGCGGTGGTGGCGATTTTCAATTTGCCGGTTGCAACCATCGGGTCGCGCTTCGGCGAAATCCCGCATTCGCTTCCCGTTCCGACCTGGCCTGAAGGAAGTTGGGCGCGCATCCGTGATCTGATTCAACCGGGGATGACCATTGCGCTCTTGGCGGGTATCGAAGCTCTCTTATCGGCAGTGGTCGCCGACGGTATGATATCCGGCAAGCATCGCTCCAACATGGAACTGGTGGCGCAGGGCGTGGCCAATATTGCCTCGCCGATTTTCGGAGGCATTCCTGCGACCGGGGCAATTGCTCGCACCGCCACCAATGTCAAGAACGGCGGGCGGACGCCGATTGCCGGCATAGTACATGCGCTCGTGCTCTTGTTGATCATGCTTGTCTTCGGCAAATGGGCGACGTATATCCCGATGGCGGCGCTGGCGGGTATCATGGTGGTGGTCGCGTACAATATGAGCGAGTGGCATTCGTTTGTCGCGCTGGCACGTTCCAAAGGCGGGGATGCGGTGGTGCTCGGTATTACCTTTCTGCTGACCGTCGCGGTCGATCTGACGGTCGCAATCCAGATCGGCGTTCTGGTAGCGGCCGCCTTGTTTCTCAAGAATATGTCGTCGACGGCTAACGTCACTTCGATTACCAAGAACATGCTTGATGAAGACGAACTTGAGGACGCCGCCGATTTCACTCTGATTCCGATTCCAGATGGTGTCCGGGTGTTCGAGATTTCCGGCCCGATGTTTTTCGGCGCCGCTTACAAATTCAAAGAAGCGGCGTCGATTATCGACAAGCCGCCGAAGGTTGTCGTAATCCGGATGCGCAAAGTGCCGCTGATTGATGGTACCGGAGTGCGGACGCTGGCGGACGTTTTTGCGTCGTATCACAAGCGCGGCACGATCATCATTCTTTCCGGTGTCCATCCCGCGGTGCGAGCGTCGCTATCCGACGCCGGCCTTGTCGAAAAGATTGGCGAGGACAACCTCGTGCCAACGTTTGATGATGCGCTAATCAGAGTGCAGAAGCTTCTGAACGACGCGGATAAGAAGCCGGTGGGCACAAAGGCGAGCTGAAATAGCTGTCTTAAGTCGAACTATTCGCGTTTCTTTGTGTTCTTGTCATTGTGACTTCTCACTCAGGCGCTTCTCCCGCAATCGTCGCGATAGAGACAATTGTCCCTCCGCATCGACTCGGCAAATCGGAGGCGATCGAATTCGCGCGCTCCCACTTCGGTCCCCACATCGCCGATCTTGAACGGCTGCTGCCGATTTTCGAGCACTCCGGAATAGACTCGAGATTCACCGCTGCTCCGGTGGATTGGTTCTGTCAACCGCATTCACTGGCAGAGAAGAACCGCTGTTACATCGAGTCGGCGACCCAGTTGTGCGCCGATGCCTGCGAGAAAGCAATCGCCGGCGCAAGGATACAACGCGACGACATCGACTACATCATCTATGTCAACACGACCGGGATCGCGACCCCGTCAATCGATGCCCGCCTCATCAACCGTCTCGGGCTTCGATCGGATATCCGTCGCACTCCGATCTGGGGGCTTGGCTGTGCCGGCGGAGTGGCGGGATTGTCGCACGCGTATCACTATCTGCTCGGACATCCGGATGACACCGTCTTGCTCGTCTGTGCGGAACTTTGCAGTCTGACCTTTTTGGCCGACGATTTTTCGCGTTCGAATCTCGTCGCCTCGGCGCTTTTCGGCGACGGCGCGGCCGCCGTCATATTGAAAAACAGCAATGACGCGCGATCGCTGCACCTGCTGGCGACCAATAGTCGGTTCTATCCGGACTCCCTCGATGTCATGGGATGGAATGTGGTCGAGGCAGGACTGCAGGTGGTATTTGCCCAGCGGATTCCGGATATTGTCGCCGCCCATTCCAAAGAAGATGTGACGACTTTCCTGGGGAGTCGTGAGGTCACCCTGAGCGACATCGATCAGTTTTTGTTCCATCCGGGCGGCACTAAAGTGCTGGCGGCGTATGCAAAAGCCCTCGGCATCGAATCGGGAAAGCTCGACCTCGCCCGCGAGACGTTGCGCAATTTCGGCAACATGTCGTCGGTGACGGTACTCTTCGTGATCAAGAGATATTTCGATAAGGCCGACCGTGACCCGGAGTCGCTTTCGCTGATATCGGCTCTCGGTCCGGGATTTTGTTCCGAGTCTATTCTCACTTGCGGATAGGTGTCTACTCTGCTGCGGCAGAACTTTCCGCTTGCCCTTCCGTCGCGTCATTCTCATCTTTGTTTGGCAAGCATAGTGAAAGTGGCTCGCTTTAGTCCTGATTTGAACACCATCGGGAACAGGCGGGCAGCCGCTGTGTTGTAGCACAAGCAAAGAACAAAACAAAGTTACGGGAGAATATCATGGCTCACACATTACCGAGTTTACCCTACGCCTACGATGCGCTCGAACCGTTTTTCGACGCGCAGACAATGACTATCCACCACACCAAGCACCATCAGACCTATGTTGATAAACTCAACGCCGCGCTGGCCACCAATGCCGAGTGGACGGGCAAGTCGCTTGAACAGATTGTCAAAGAGTACGCCAATGCCCCCGAGGCGATCCGCGGCGCCCTGCGCAATCACGGCGGCGGACACATTAATCACTCGTTTTTCTGGCAGACGCTCAAGAAAGACGTGAAATTCGCGGGCCCGGCCGCTGATGCGATCACCAAGAAATTCGGCGGATACGATCAATTCAAAGAACAATTTTCCGCTGCCGCGGCAAACGTGTTCGGCTCCGGCTGGGCCTGGCTGGTCGTGGCGCAGGGGAATCTGGAAATTGTCGGCACCCCCAATCAGGACTCGCCGCTCACCGCCGGCAAGACGCCGATTTTGGGCCTCGATGTCTGGGAGCATGCCTACTACTTGAAGTATCAGAACCGTCGGCCGGAATACATCACCGCTTTCTTCAGCGTCATCAACTGGGAAAAAGTGAACGAGTACTACGGCTCGGCCCGATAAACGCTTCGTTTTTCTGCTTTGAAGGCGGCCCGGCGATAGTCGAGCCGCCTTTGTTTTCCCCCGCCCCCCGTACGAGTTTAGTTGCATCCGGCGCCGCTGCCGATTTGTATAACTGGAAAGCAAACCAACTCTTTCCGGGAGGACTGTCATGAAAAGGATACTCTATGTTTTGGGCAGCGCCATTGCAGTCATGCTGCTGCTTGTGGCAATTTCAGTCGGGCAACGCGGTTCCGATCAGGAGATTTCGCTGGGTGTCGATTCAAAGCTCTACAAAGCGTGCGGGCTGGACAAGTTGAGCGAAGAAGAAAGATCCAATACGTTCCATGCCCTGCGATGTCGCGCCGACCGTTCGTATGTCGAACAAACGGCGGTGCGCTATCTTGAGAAGAATCGCTGGACCGAAATTCAGATTCACGGGACTATCGAGATTGCCCCCGATGAGCATTCATCGCCGACGCGATATTTGACCGGGTATGCCAACGGTCGGTCGTATTTTCTGGAACCATTGTCGATGACAACCGAGTACCCGATGCCCGGAATGTATCTTGGTCAGATCGAGGGCTCACGCTGGCGCATTATCAATAAGAACGGCGAAATCGACGATTTCTGGATTCGGGAACTCGAAGACTGACCGCTCAGTCTTCCTCTGATTCTTCGGCTTCGTGCTTCGGAGACACGATACCGACGATCGCCAGTCGAGCGAGCGAGCTGTCGATCCAGGCGAAGATCGTGTCCTGAAGCGGCGGCTCGATCATCCGTCCCCAGTGGATGAGGCGATAGGCCATGATCGGCATTTCGCCTTCAGCGATTTCGTTGCGAATGTCGGACAGCATCTCGGCCTGCGATCCTCTGCCGGTAAACGGAAACCCCTTGCTGAAATCGACATGACGCCGTCCGGATTTGATGTCGCTGTCTATGAGTCCTTTGATAATCGGAAGAGAATGATACCAGGGATAGTGTGTCCGGTCGCTGTGGCAATCGTAGCAACTGCGTTCAAAGGCCGGTTTGACTTTTTCAAAGGCCGCGTTGATAACTGAAAAGATGCTGTCATTGCCTGAGGGCGGCATCTGGCCCATGACCGGAGCGGCTGTCATTCCGCTGTTCGATGGTTCATCGTCCGCCCACGCCAGCGCACAGATCAACAGCGCGACCGCAAGAAGCGGCAGGGCGAGCAATCCGATTCGTCTGTTTGTATTGTTCATAGAATCCTCGAAAGAAATCCTTCGGCATCGGCCAACTTAGCCAGTGCCTGTACTTTGTCACAGTTCAATTTGTGCATCACGATTGCTGTTTTGA
This sequence comes from uncultured Ignavibacteriales bacterium, assembly GCA_964455535.1. Classification (GTDB taxonomy): domain Bacteria; phylum Zixibacteria; class MSB-5A5; order GN15; family FEB-12; genus JACRAV01. The sequence goes on from CAYVWS010000003.1 coordinate 30,834, forward strand.
CCGATCCGCCGGCGCGAGCCAAAAGCTGATTGGCATCGTCGAGTGATACTTGCAGAAGCTCAACCAGAATCTTGCGAGAGCGCGCGGCGAGCTTTTCGGATTTCGACTGCAAGTCGACCATCAGATTGCCGTAGGTTTTGCCGAGAAGCACCATGGCGGTGGTTGAGATCATATTGAGCGCAAGTTTTTGTGCCGTTCCAGATTTCATCCGCGTTGAACCGGTGATTGCCTCCGGTCCGACCGGCAGGGCAATAACAATATCGGGTGTCACTTCAAGTGCCTCGGGCTCATTGCAGATAATCAACGCCGTCTTACAGCCAATCGAACCGGCGTATCGGACACCGGAAAGCGTGTATGGCGTCCGGCGGGAGGCCGCGATCCCGACGACGAAATCGTTCGACGTCAGTTCGTGGGATTTCAAGTCGGAGACGGCCGCCTGCTGGTCGTCTTCGACACCTTCCTTGGAAAGAATCAGAGTCGGATATCCTCCGGCGATTACACCGGTTACCTGCGACGGATCGGTGCCAAATGTCGGCGGACACTCGGCAGCGTCGAGAACGCCCAGCCGACCCGATGTGCCCGCGCCGATATAGAAGATTCGGCCGCCGCTCTTGAGTGTAAGCGCAAACTGCTCGGCGGCTTTGGCAATTTGTGGAATCGCCGACGCCACAATTTGCGGTACGGAAGCATCTTCGGCGTTTATCTTCGTGGCGATCTCAACCGCCGACAGGCGATCGATATCCGTTGTTCTGGGGTTGACTTGCTCGGTTCCGAGATGCGAAAGCTGTTCGATCAACTTTTGGTAATCGGCCATGATTACTTCAACCTATCACTGCCGCTATTTGTCGGCAACAAAAAAGG
>CAYVWS010000003.1:31794-41481 GCA_964455535.1 uncultured Ignavibacteriales bacterium
TCGGCCATGATTACTTCAACCTATCACTGCCGCTATTTGTCGGCAACAAAAAAGGCCCCAAGATGGGGCCTTTGATAACTCGTCTGACTATTCATCACGGCTGCAATGTGATATGCACTGAATCGCGTGCCGAGATCATGACGCCGCCGACATGGCCATTGATAGTCTGCGACGAAAGATTGTTCGCCAACTGCGACGGCATCCGCACCGGTAATGTCACTTTTGACAACGCGCTGTCGGGCGATCCGCCGAACGCGTAAACATACAGGTAGTACCAGCCGGTGTCGGGAGTATTCGGATTGGTTTGATAGAATGCTTCGCGGGGAAAAGTAGTCGCCGTGGCCGATGTGGCATACAGCGAGAATCCATACCCGGCGTACGTTTGAGTCTTACGGACGGCCGCGACGACAAATCCGGTCGCGCCGCTGCCGCCGAACCAGTCGAGTTTCACCAGTTCATTGCCGTTGCTGATGCGATTAGGCGGCGTGACACCGGTGATCGTGACTGTACCTGGCAAATAGGCAACGGCCGCCTGCGCAGAAAGGTCGGTCGAGTCGGAGGCCAGAAAGGTATGATTTCCCGATGACAGTTGGATAATCGATGTCCAGTCGCTTGAAAAGACTGAGTCGACCGCAAAAGTCCCGCGATTGAAAGTCAGCGAGGTTCCGTCGAGTTTGACGGTCGCTGTCGCTGCGGGCAGGGTGTCCTTCTGCAGTTCGGCCGCCGCGATTGTCTTGGTGACATTCGGGTCGACACAGATAATTCCGCCCAATTTGTACGCGCCGCCGCCGTCGGATGGCTTCAGAATCCCGCCATTACAGGCCCAAAGCAAAACCGCGACGCCTATCATGCCAAGTAACCCTTGGCCCAGCCGAAAGATACGCTTCGTGTTCATACGTCTATTATCGGCAAGTGGGGCTTGGACTTTCACCCCCTTTATACGCTCGAGGGAGTCAAAAAAAATGATGCCAGCTATTGATCAAAAAGGCCTCTTTGGCTGTCTATGATTTGCCCGCAAAATAGACGCTTTTCGTCCCCTCGGGGCTGGAACCGACCGGCTGGTTGGGGGTTCTAAAGTATAGTTCGGCGTTGACTTGGCAACTTGCTTGACAACAAAAGCGCCGGAACACCCCGTGCCGATTCCCTCCCCCCCGGTACGGGGTACTTTTTTTGGGGGGGATAGCAACAAGCATCAAGATTGGGTAGACATGGTCCTTGCTGTTGCAGTAGCCTACCGAATCCCACCGCCTTCAATAGAAACTTTAGCCCTCAAGATGAGGTGCCGATATGGTAGATACAGTAGGATACTATGGCGGAACACCCAATGACCAACGAAGCTGGGAACGTAGACAGCCCACAACAGAAACTTCCGTTTTGGAGGCGCTTTGTTCGCGGACTGGATAAGACTTCCAATGCCGCGCTGATTGTTGCCGGGTTGATCGCGCCGACACAAGCGTTTCTTTTCTGGTTCTACCCAATCCGATATTTCGACGCAATTTTCTTCTTACTCGTGATCTTAGTAGTCCCAACTTTTGCCTATGCACTTCTTCGCGTTCTTTGGAATCGGAAACTGTGGATCGGGCTTGCCGCCTCCATCATTCTCTGGGCGCTATACCCCGAGACTAACTACCTCAGCATGCGCCTTTTCGTTTCCGTAAATGGCTCGGAAATGAGCTCGCTTGCCTCCGATATTCTCTCGGATCGCAAGATATGGAAATTGTCGGCTCGCGAGCGATACTCGAATTGGATCAACGGCTATCACACAACTTTTGATGATGGCGTTTCCGGCGATGGGCTTTACGAATACTTCGCTGACTGTCTGAAGGCTGATTCGATTCCAGCGGAAAGAGTAGGTCGGTACATCAACCAGCTACGCGACCTAAATGTTCAGGATTTCTGGATTCTTGGGGACAAAGTAGTTTTCCGATCCCAGACCTGGACGAGACGAGATCATGGATTTGTATTTTCAGCTGCCCGGGATACGCTTCCAACTAGCGACTCCCTGTATGCGGGAGAAATACGCAAAGCGCATCTGAAACACATCACAGGTCAGTTGTACGTTTACCTATATTGATTCTTGTACGCGAGCGGCGTTCCCCCTCAAAACTTCGCCCAGCCGGGGACACGCGGGAACGGCAGGACGTCTCGGATATTTCCCATTCCCGTGATATACATGATCGCGCGCTCAAAGCCCAGGCCGAAGCCGGCGTGCGGAACAGAACCGTAGCGGCGAATATCAAGATACCACTGATAATTCTCGAGATTGGTCATGCCCTTCTTGTGCATACGGTCGGTGAGGACGTCGAGCCGCTCCTCGCGCTGGCTGCCGCCGATGATTTCGCCGACTTTTGGCACCAGGACATCCATCGCGCGGACCGTTTTGCCGTCGTCGTTTAGGCGCATGTAGAATGATTTGATTTCCTCGGGGTAATCGTACACGATCACCGGCTTTTTGAATTTCTTCTCGGTCAGAAACCGTTCGTGCTCGGACTGCATATCGAGTCCCCACTTGACCGGATACTCAAATTTCTCGCCGGACTTTTCCAGAATCTTGATCGCCTCAGAATACGGACAGCGTTCGAATGATGAATTGGCGACTTGTTCAAGTGTGGTACGCACCTCTTTGTCGACCCAGGTGGCGAAGAAGTCCATGTCGTCGCCGCACTCATCGAGGGCATAGCGGAAGAGATATTTTACGAAGTCCTCGGCCAAATCCATGTTGTCTTCGAGTTCCGCCCACGCCATTTCGGGTTCAATCATCCAAAACTCCGAGGCATGGCGCGAGGTATTTGAATTTTCGGCGCGGAAAGTCGGCCCGAAGGTGTAGATATCGCCAAGGGCCGTCGCCAGCAGTTCGCCTTCGAGTTGACCTGAGACAGTCAAATATGATTCGGCAGCGAAGAAATCGGAATTCCAGTCGATCTGACCGTCGGGTGTGCGCGGGACATTTTTCAGATCGAATGATGTGACGCGGAACAGATCGCCGGCCCCTTCGCAGTCGGAGGCCGAAATGATCGGCGTGTGGATGTAGAAAAATCCGCGCTCCTGATAGTACTTGTGAATCGCGTAGGCCATGCGTGAACGCATCCGATTGACGGCGCCAAAGGTATTCGTGCGCGGCCGAAGATGGGCGATTTCGCGCAGATACTCAAATGTGTGGCGCTTTTTCTGAAGCGGAAAGGTGGCATCGGCCTCGCCGACAAGAGTGTATTCGGACGCGGCGAGTTCGTATTTCTGCTCTTTACCCTGCGAGGGGATCAACTTGCCTTTGACTCGCACCGCCGCGCCGGTGAGGGTCTTTTCAAGCGACGGAAACTTGTCGGGGGGATTTAGCACCGCCTGGAGATTTTTCAAACAGCTCCCGTCGTTGATTTCGACAAAGGCGACCTCTTTGCCGGTCCGGACTGTGCGAACCCAGCCGAGCACGGTGATTTCGGAGTTGACCGGCACGCGGTCTTGTATGAGGATTGTGTTAACGCGGGTGCGAACTTTGTAATCCATGGTCTGCCTTTGCCTGAGCGTTTGAGTCGATTATTAAACCTATCGAGGGGAAAATAACATAATCAAGACAGTTTTCAAGTAGGTCGGGACCATTGTGCGTCCTTGTCATGCCCGCCTTGAGCGGGCATCCAGTCGTTGGATCTAGAATGAATCGCAAATTGTATTCTGTGACTGGACCCCCGCTCTGCGTCCCGCCTACGGCGGGACTTGTCGGGGGTGACAATGGTGCGACTGACTACTTTAGGGCGGCTCCGTCTTTGGAGCCGCCATCTTTGTTCGTCAGAATTGATGCTGGCGGGTTCAAAGACGAAACCGCGCTACGAAACCAAATGGTCTGAAGATAGAAAAAGAATCTTTGCAACTTTTGTGTGGGAGTGCGCGTATCAAGAGATGAAGAGGACAGTGAGACCTTCCGAGGAGCTCGCCAGAGCGCGGAAGGAGACACACCTAGATTCCCAACCTATCATTTCACTCATGGCCGTCGGAGCCCCGACACCCGGCGGCCATTCCTTTTGTGTGAATTTGATAGTACAAGAGCCCGACCTGAAGGTTGGGTTTCCGGGGCTGCTCTCAACTATTGGACTCGGCTGTTGTTGAGTCTTGAAATGCAACGCCGAGGCGATAATTCACTACGCTGATTTTTGGCTTTGACTTTGCGAGCGACATGACCCGAGCATCGACGCGAGACGCACCACCATGCACAAGTATTCCGCGAGATTTGCCTTCTGTGATTTCGTCAACGCGTTGCATGTAGTTCTTAAGTTGCTTGATGTCGTCCATGGTTGGCGACCCCTGCTTGCACTCAACTACGACTGTTCGGTTCTTACGATCAATCAAGAGAACATCTGATCTTGTTCTATCGCCAAACACCTTTTCCCTCAATTTCAGTTCCGTATGACCCTGCAGACCGTCTTCTAGTTGGCTGGGAAAGCGACCAATGTAATCTGACAATGCACGCTCGTAGGCGAAGGTTCCTGAGATAGATACCCAGTTCTCAGACGCATCCATCGCGCTTCTGATCTGAGAGATCGAAGGAGTTTTGATCTCTGCAGTGGTCCAACGCAATACGTTGCCTCTAAATCGTAGAGCTTCCGGCAAGACTACGACGGTATCCGGGTCATCCGGCCCCGTGGTCAATTCCCAGCGCAGTTCGATCCTCCTACCTTTTTCCCCTATAGGATTGATTCCGCTTTTTGGCACCGTGGGATCCCACTGATCGTCTCCAACCGACAACTGAGTAATCTTTCCTAGCCGCGCAATTCGGTTGTCACTAAGAGTTACCACAATAATGTCGCCGATTTGCATTTCACCGAGATGCTTTCGAGTGGTAAGCCAACCGCCAACCTTGCCCGTTTTTCCCTCCAAATTGAATCCCCGTGAACTTGGCCACCCAACCGCGGCGCACTGATTTCGGTACCATCTTTGCCAAAGTCCAGGGTACTTATGGTCCTCACAGTAGACTTTCCAAACCCTCATATTCCCCTCCCAGTGCTTGTTGAGTGCTAATTCCCCTGGCTCTCCTCTACCAGTTCGCGGTACTGCTTCACGAGGCGCGAAGCGTCGGTGTCGGAAAGCGATTCGGCCAGAATATTAAAAGAGGCCTTCATTCTATCTGGCGCGATCAGTACCCAGCCGGATTCTTCAAAGATGCGGACACCGTCGATAAGTTGGCGTTTCTTGTGGCTCGAATCGGTAATCAGGCGGCGCATGACTGTGCCGCGCTTTGACCACGGGCAGGGCACCGAAGCGCTCTTGCGCACGAAGTGTTCGTACTTAACGCGCAGTTCGCCCAGATGTGACTGGGTGCGGGCGAGCATTTCCAGAATGCGCACGGCGGAGAAAATCGCGTCGGCGCCCATCTGAAATCCGGGGAAAATAAACCCGCCGCGCGTTCCGCCGACAAATTCCGCCTGACCCTTGCGCCGGGCTTCCATCATCGCCAAATGATCGCCGGCGGTGCGGACAACTTCGACACCATATCGTCGCGCGATTTCTTCGATCCCCATCGAGGCCGACACCGGCACCGCAATTCGCTTGGGCGAAGATGTCTGCAAGACCAAATCGGTGACGATCAGCAGAAGCAACTGCGAATCGAGCGGTGTGCCAGTTTCGTCGATGACCGTCAACTTTTCGGCCGCGGGATTGAACATGAAGCCGATATCGGCGTTGAGCGATGTGACGATAGTCGACAACTGCACGATGGCGCGGTTCTGGTCATCAAACGACGACGAAAACTTGCGCGGATTGGGGTTGGCGTTGAGTTCAACATTGTTCACTCCCAAGATGCTCGGGAGCATCGGGAATATCTGCGCGGAAGACCCGTTGGAGTGGTCGGTGATTACTTTGTATCCGGCTTTTTTGATCAAATCGACGTTTACTTCGGCCAGAAATTCGTTGCGGTAATCGTCGAGGACCCGTTGGGGTGTGTCCAAGTGGCCGATCTTGTCCATCGGCGCCAGCTCGAAATCCTCGCCGAAATAATTTCGCTCGATCTTTTTGAGTTTGGACGGCGGCATATCCAGCCCGGAGCCGTCGATGACAATAATATCGATCTGTCGGTAATCGTCAGGATTGTGCCGCACATAGATTCCGGCGGCGAATTTGCCTTTGGTCAGCGCGTAACGCATGACGGGGACGGGCATCGATTCAAGATCGCTGACGTTCACACCTGCCGACAAAATACCGGAGATGACGCCGCGTCGAAGCAGACGGGAGACATCAGAAGCGTCGCGACTGGAGACGACCGACATGCCTTGCCCGAGCATCGCGCCAATGGCCGCGCCGATACGAACAGTGAGTTCCGGTGTGATTTCGGCCAGTGCGAGGCCGGTGATTTTGGAGTCGGTGAAGAGTTCCCGGTTCCACTTGTCGCCCCAAATGAGCGAGGAGGATACGGTGGCGCCGTCGTCGACGGTTTTCTTAGGCCAAATCTTGCAATTGGACTTAATCGTCGCGCCGGAGCCAATAGTGCATTCATCGGATACAATGACATTGTCCTGCAAGCTGACCCGTTCGCCGATGCGCGACTTTGAACAGACGATGGCGCTGGACATCGAGCTGTTCGCTCCCAGAAGTACGTCGGACCAGATCGTAGTGTCTTTGAGATCCGAGCCGCGACCGATATGCGACCGTCGTCCGATGGTGCAGTTATGCAGTTTGGCATCGCTTTCGATAAAGGCATCGTCGCCTAGAATCACCGTGCCGCTGAATTTGACGGTATCATCGAACTGAACATTTCCACCGACATACACATTGGCTTCGCCGATCTTCCTCTCCGGGAGTTTCAGATCAAGTTCAAGCCCCGCCGAATAGATATCCTGATGGGCGCGACGGTACTCGTCGACATTGCCGACATCCTTCCAATACCCCGACATGATGGTGCCAAAGAGTCGCCGTTTTTGCGAGAGCATGTGCGGATAGAGATTTTGCGAGAAGTCGTAATTGCGGCCCGGCGGGATCAACTCAATCGCGGAGGGCTCCAGAATGTAGATGCCGGTATTGATCGTATCGGAAAATGCCTCCGACCAGGTTGGCTTTTCCAGAAAGCGCGCGATGCGGCCGTCAGGTTCGGTAATGACAATGCCGTACGCCAGCGGATTTTCGATGCGGGTCAGCAAGATCGTGGCTTCCGATTCCTGCTCTTTGTGCCACTTGACTGCGGCCGTCAGATCGAAATCAGTGACAAGGTCACCGGAGATCACCAGTACTGTCTCTTTGAAATCGGCCGCGGCGAATTTGACGGCCCCGGCGGTGCCGTAGTCGTCGTCGGGCAGCGCATACTTCATCTGCACTCCGAGCGATGAGCCATCTTTGAAATGATTCTTGATCAACTCGGGTTGATAATACAGAAGCGAGGTGATATCGGTGATGCCGTGCTTTTTCAGAAGCAGCACGACATGTTCCATCATCGGAATATTGCCGATCGGGACCATCGGTTTGGGGATGCTCATGGTGAGCGGACGAAGCCGGGTGCCGAAGCCGCCGGCCATCACTATGGCTTTCACGTCTTACTCCTTGTAGTAACGTCGTATCTGACGTCAATCATCGCGCCGCAGGTAACCGTTGTCGACAAGAATTTGGGCAACATCGGCGAAATTGTCAAACGGGACAAACGGGATTTTTCGCTCGGTGCAGAATTTGGCGAGGTCTTTTTTGGCTATCAGCAGATCGGCCTGGGTCACCGCACACACATCCGAGTAGCCGTCGCCGACAAAAGCCAGCCGCACCGACATTTCCCCCTGGGACTGTCTGTATTCGGCCATTCGCTCTCCCTTGCAGCAGCCGCAGCGTTTGCACTCGGTATTGGTCCATGGAAATTCGATTTCCAGCCCGTGACCGTTCAGACGACCGATATTGGCCATTACCGGCAGGTGACCCAGATCGTTGCGACGCAGGATCGGGTTGATATAGAGGTCGAGGCCGTCGGATAAAATGTGCAAGGGCACGCTGTTCTTGACACAGAGCCGCTCGAATATTTGAAAGTGCGGATCAATGTCGAACTGCGACAGAAACGCCTGTATCTCGTCGGCGGAACCTTCAACCATCGCCGCTTCGGCGGTCAGACACTCACGGCTCGACATTTCAAGCGATTTCCAGGCGGGCAAGAGGGCGTCGTTTCGTCCGCCGCTGAAATGGTGAAACATCGCGTAGCCGACATCGCGGCGCGAGACGGTGCCGTCGAAATCACAAAAGATGGCAACTGATGAGTTCATGGTGCAGGTTGCCTGTCACTGGACATAAGAAGTGTGTGATCGGAGAAGTGCTGCTGCATACTTGATATCGGCACGCTCGCGCACAACCACCCGGGCGTAACTTTGGTATTGGCCGAAGCGGCGCTCGAAAGCCAGCTGCTTCAGGCGAAACTCGATGTAATCAGCGTATTCCTCGAACAAATGCAGGTCGCGACGCTCGGCAATTTGCAGCATCAGATCGGCAACCGAATCGGAGGCGCGCCCGGCGGCATCGAAGCGACTCATATCGGCGACCGCGGCGGCTGCGGAACTTAGTTCGGAGCGGTAGCCGAAACCCTTTTCGCCGGCGTATTTTTCGAATCGTGCTGCCAGATCGCGGTTGACTGTCAGGACGGTGTCCTGTTCTATAATTTCATTTTCATTTTCCTGCGCGAATTTCTGCAAGAGGAATGATCTTTCCAATGCCAGCGGAAACGACCGACGTTCGACTGACGTGAAGGCGGAATCGGGCGGAAGTCCGGTGCCGACATCGTGCACGAGGCTATCGACTTCGTTGAGGTAGGTCTTCCCTTCCAGATAGTAGCGCGAGATTGTCAGCCGTAGACCGTCACCATCCTGAAATCGATTGAATCCCTGAACCAGACCTTTGCCGAAAGTGGTATCACCCACGAGAATTGCGCGCTTGTTTTTCTGCAGGGCACCAGCGACAATTTCGGCCGCCGAGGCCGTGCCGCGATCAACCAGAACGGCCATCGGCAGTCCGCCGGTGATATCGCCTTTTGTGGCGCGATATTCCTCTGTTTTCCAGCGTGAACGCGATTCGGTTCCGACAATCAATTTCCCTTTGTCCAAAAACAGCTCGGCGGTTTGGCAGGCCTCGTTGAATAAGCCCCCCGGATTTCCGCGAAAATCGAGAATGAGTCCGTGCGGTTTCGGTGTCTTGTTAGTGATGAGTGAGTCGATTGCCGCGGCGATGTCATCGGAGGCGCCGCCCTCAAAATCAAGCAGCCGAATGTACACGACTGAGTCCGGGGTGATCCCGGCAAACGGCACGTGCAGTAAGTCGAGTTTTTCCCGCGTAACCGTTACGGTGAGCGTGTCGTGCGTCACCGGGCGGAACAATTTTAGCGGTACGGTACTTCCCTCTTTACCGCGCAGCATCTTGATTGAACGCTCGGCATCGAACAAGTGAATAACGGTATCACTGATCGCCGTGATTAAGTCTCCGGCCAGAACACCTGCGGTTGCGGCAGGACCGTTCTCGCGCACGGAAAGCACCTGCAGTCCCATCACATCGCGAACTACGCTCACGCCGATACCGACATACTCGCCGTGGAACTCCTCGTCGAGCCGCCCAAACTCCGGCGCGGTCATGTAATACGAATACCGGTCCAGAATTGATGTCATGCCGTCGATACTCTGCGCAAAGACATTGTCCCAGTTGAGCTGGCCGGGGTAGGCGCGGTCGATCTCAGCAGCCGTTGTCGCCAGCGAA
>CAYVWS010000003.1:41581-43258 GCA_964455535.1 uncultured Ignavibacteriales bacterium
ACCAGTTTGCGAACAGCTTCAAAGGTGTGATCGATGCTTCCTTCAGCGGAAACAACCTTGACCCGCCTCGGTTCGAGGCGCGCAATTTCGCGATACCCCTGGCGAACCCGGCCGAAAAAGGCGCGTGACTGCGATTCGAGACGATCAAGCTCTTTGCCACGTCGCTTATACGCTGTTTTGAGAGATACGTCGAACACCAGTGTCAGATCGGGTTTGAGATTTCCGACCGCCACTTTGTGCAAACGGCGCACCATGGCTAAGTCGAGCTTGCGGCCGTATCCTTGATAGGCGGTGGTGCTGTCATAGAAGCGGTCGCACAACACAATCGCGCCGTCGCTTAGGTGCGGAAGGATCTCGTGCTTGGTCAGTTCAGCACGGGCGGCCTCGTAGAGCAACAGCTCGGTGGCGTCGCTGAGATTTTCGCGGGTGTGAAGCAAAATACTGCGGATTTTTTCGGAAATTTGTGTTGAACCCGGTTCGCGCAGGGTGATGACTGGAAATCCCACCTCCCTTAGCAACTGGGATGTCAGCGCCAGCTGAGTCGTCTTGCCGCAGCCGTCTATCCCCTCAAAGGTGATCAGCTTTCCGCGATGATGGAGTGTCTTTCGTGTTTTGGCAGCCATAAAAAAACCGGCAGGATGTCCTGCCGGTTAAACTACGCTATCAGCGTGCAGTCACAAAGTTATTTTTTCTTTGTTACCACGCGCTTGGGGGTCTTGGTTGTTGCCGGACGCGCGGTTTTGGTCGTGGCCGGTTTCTTGGCGGCGGCGCGCATCGGCTTTTCGGCCTTGGCGGCGTGCTTCCAACCGTACTTGGTGATGTACTCTTCGACCATGCGACGGGCCTCTTCGTCGGTGAACTGCACCGGCGGCGACTTCTTGAAGTAAGCCGACGGCTCGATGATCGCACCGGAGAGCTTGTTATCCAGCGCCAGTTTGCAGCAGCGGATGGCGTCGATCACCACACCGGCCGAGTTGGGCGAATCCCAGACTTCCATCTTCATCTCGCAGGTGAGCGGGACATTGCCGAAGGTAGTTCCTTCCATGCGGATGTATGCCCACTTGCGATCTTGCAGCCACTCGACATAATCTGACGGACCGATATGAATGTTTGCCGCGCCGAGATCGTAATTCAGCTGCGACGTCACGGCGTTGGTCTTGGAGATCTTTTTGGATTCCAAACGCGAGCGCTCGAGCATATTCAAAAAGTCGGTGTTGCCGCCGACATTGAGCTGGCTGGTGCGGTCGAGCTTCACGCCCCGGTCGACAAACAGGCGGGTCAAAACACGGTGCATGATGGTTGCGCCGACCTGTGACTTGATGTCGTCGCCAATCACCGGCAGGCCGCGTTCTTTGAAACGCTTCTGCCAGTACGGTTCGCGGGCGATAAAGACCGGAATGCAGTTCACGAAACCGCAGCCGGCGTCCAGAATCTGCTCGACATACCACTTGGTCGCTTCTTCGGAGCCGACCGGCAGGTACGACACGACGACATCGGTCTTGGTGTCCTTAAGGAGCTTCACGATATCAACGGTGTCGCCCGGGGCCTTTTCGATGATCTGAGAAAGATAGTGGCCAAGTCCGTCGTGGGTCATGCCGCGCTGAACGGTCACGCCCGATTTCGGCACCTTGCAGAAATTGTAGGTGCAGTTCGGTTTGGTGTAGATCGCATCGGCCA
>CAYVWS010000004.1:0-42804 GCA_964455535.1 uncultured Ignavibacteriales bacterium
GAATAGGGTAGGCAAGCAAGAGGCCGAAGCTGAAATGTACGACCCGGTCAAAGTTATTTCGCTGCCATCCCCAAAGACCGTTGAACGAAAATCCGAAAGTGTCCTGGAAGAATTTCTCATACGGGACTGCGGCATACGTGTAATGAGCCCCCACCTCGTGCAGACACATAAATACAAAGATCAGCGTGTACGAAATGCGCGAGAGGGGAAACGATTTGGCGGTGAAAACAAGAAGGAGGACGCCAACCACCGCCAGCGCGTTTTCAAGCATCCAGTCTTTGCGATCCCATGGGCTGACGGCCAGAACCGCCCAGACGACCAAGAATACAGCCAAGAGGACAAGTGCAAATCTGTCGTGACGACGAATGGCGGTCATCGTTTGATCTCCTTGTATTGGCCGTTTGTGTGTTGGCGACGAAAATTTCTGAAGTGGAGTCTACTCGGGTGAACGGGTCTAATCAAGATTCAATTCTGAGGTACGAACAAGAACACGAATAATGGAAAACGGCCGGCGAAGGCGCCGGCCGCAGTAGAATCTCTGGATGATGCTTCAATTCTGGCGAATGTCTTCTCGGGTCTCTCTACGATCCTCGCGGATTTCGCGCCGATCTTCGTTGATTTCTCTGACGCCAAGTGCAACTTCTCGGCGTGACAGCGCAACATACCGATCCAGAAGCGCCGCCTGTTTGCTCTGCAGCTCACTGGCGTTGCCGCTGTTTGAGTTGATCTGATTCTGCAGATTTCGAAGTTCCAGCGCGGTGGTGCGCTTGGCCTCGGTCAACTGTTGTGCGTTCTTCATGTCTTTTACATCGTCGGCATAGTCGCGCCGGTCATCGCGCTTGTCGCGGCGGTCATCACGGAGGGCATGGGCTTCATCGCGGGCGTCGCCCGACACGCCGTTATTGGCCGCTTCCTGTAAGTCGCGACGATCAGCTCGCACTTCGCGTCGGTCGCTGCGTAGTTCGCGCTTGGATTGTTTCACTTCCTTGGCCGCCTGTGCAGTTTGGGTAGCGTTTTCGGCCATATCACGGCGAAGCGCCACGGCGATCTGCTGCTGAACTTCGGCCAGCTCGGCCTGCGAACCGTTGTGCTGGCGGAGATCATCCCACTTCATCACCAAATCCGAGAGGCGATCCAGATCGGCGAGGTCATCAGCGACCGCCGCTTTGTCTTTGGCGATTGCTTTGCGATCCTGCGCACGCTCCACCACATTGCGAACACCGTCACGGGCAAAAATCCCGGATACCACGACCAAACACAGAATCATCAAGACGGCGAAGCGAAGAATTGACTTGTTCATTGGCATACTCCTTTTCGTAGATGAGTTATCGACTCAAATACTTGACAGATACAGGCCATTTTTGGATTAAGACAATTGGACGCCGTCGGCACTGAGGAAATCTTATGTCCCCAAAGGGGTTGGCTATTTCTTGAGCTCCTCCACCCAGTTCTGGATCACGACAAATTCGGCGGCGTTACCCAGTTCGGTAGGTGCGAGTATGTAAAAATACTTGCCGTCGTTGGTGACTGCATATGGGAACAAGGTATTTCCGCCGCTAAAGGTGAAGCGACGATTGAACAATCTGGTTGGTGTTCCGATTTCCAAACCATGCTCATACGAAATGGGCACCGCCATAAAATCGAAATCGGGTGTGACATAATACAGCTCGCGACCATCGGGCCTCCACAGAGCACATCGCCCGCGATTGACCGAAACCTGCCACTTGCCACCGGTGGCAGTCAGTTCGCGAATATATACTTCCGGACGATCAGTTTCGTCGGTTTGGTACGACAGGAATTTCCCGTTCGGCGAAATCTGACCGCGTGTTTCGTTGTATGGCTGAGCCAGCAGCGGTTCGACCTTTTGACTCGACACGTCGTACAGCCAGAGGTCATTTGATCCGGTTCCCACCTGAACGACATAGGTCAATCCGTCGCGCGATGTACCGTTCACGGAATTATCCGAGGTGTCGTTCAGGTTGATCCTCTCGTCGGTTCCGGTGCCGTTGGCATTGCGTTGCCAGGCGGAGAACTTGCCGTTGGTTCGATTTGACGTAAAGATGACTTTGGAACCATCGAAATTCCACAGCGGCCAGACATTGACTGCCGGACCAAAAGTCAGTCGAGACGCAACTTCTCTCTTGAGATCGCGTACCCAGACATCGACCTGATTTCCTTGATCTGACTGAAGTCCGTATGCGATCTTCGTATTATCCGGCGAAAGTGAGAAATCCAGCAGTCGACCGGGTGCACCCACGGTGATGATCGAATCGCCATTGCGATTTACGCGGACAATCGACCGATCGCCTCCCGACTGGCCTCGTTGATAAATGAGTGTGCCGTCATTCGAGGCGCTGAACAGTGCTCGTTCCCCGAGTGATGAGATATTGCCGGATAGGGGTATGGGTTCGCTAATGAAGTCCAATTTGCTCGGATCGAACGGATGCGCGACTAAGAGTTCATTTCGCACGTAAAGCACGTATCCATTGGCATATTCTATGCGCGAGTTGACCTTGCCGATGGTCTTTGATTCGAGTGAAGAGATTGACCCTACTTTGAGAGCAAATTGATCGGCGGAGGAATCAATATCCGCCAAGAATAGAAAATGCTCGCCGTCGGGCAGAAAACAGGGCCAGGCGGCCATATGTTCTTTGGCAGTGTGATCAATGGTGCTGGCCGCCGAGGGCGTTCCACCGGATGCAGGTACCTGGCGCACCGAGTCGGTTCGGCCGCCGTCGAATAATATTACTCCCTTGCTACCCCAGGAACCATCGGACCCGCTTGTGGCTTCGCAGACCAATTGCGCAAGTCCACCGGCGATTGAGATCTTCTTAAGCTGGGTGCCGTCGAAGAAGGCGATCTGCTTGCTGTCGGGAGACCAGAAGGGCCGCGAGTTGTCTCCCTGAATGCGGGCTAAAAAGTGTGGTTCCAACGCATTGATTGGCCGGATGTATATGCCGCTTTGACCGGTGGTGTCGATCGCCTGAAAGGCGATCATGGTACCGTCGGGAGACAGACGCGGCCAGGTAACCGATGCCAGACCCGGAGCCGGCGGCACCTGCCATCGAGCAACTTTGGGCACGGGCCTGACCTCGGTCAATTTCAAAAATCCAAGGGTTCCCGCTATTGCCGCCAAAGCGACCAACGAACCCCAGAGAATCCGCTCACGAGTCTTTCGACTCTTGGAAACCGCGATTGGGATGCCAACCTGTGAGCCGCCCTCGGAAACCCAGACAATCGCGCGCTTCATATCGCCCGCTGATTGCCAGCGGTGATCGGGATCTTTTGCGAGGCACTGTTTGATCACCCGGTCGAGCATCGGCGGCGAGAGCGGCTGAAGTTCGTTGATCGAGCGCGGATTTTCTTTGAGGATCGAAGCGATCAAGCTGGCCTGACTGGCTCCCTCGAATGCTTTTTTACCTGTGGCCATTTCATACAGGATGGTGCCGAAACTAAAGATATCGGAGCGGGCGTCGGCCTCTTTTCCTTCCAGTTGCTCGGGGGACATGTACTGAAGGGTCCCGACAATCGTTCCTTCGCCGGTGAGCGGCGTGGTGCGGGTGATGCCGCTGACTCCTGCGACAATACCCCCCGCCTGTTGGAGCTTCGCCAGACCGAAGTCCATCAGCTTGGCGCCGGTTTTGGTCAGCATGATGTTGCCGGGCTTTAGATCACGATGAATCAGCCCTTGCCGATGCGCTTTGTCGAGGGCTTCGGCAAGTTGAGTTGCTATGGCTAAGAGTTCCTGGGCCGGAAGCGGGCCTTTGGTCAAGCGAGACGCGAGTGTCTCGCCGTCCAGAAATTCCATGACGAGAAAATCAATGCCTTCCTGATGGCCGACATCGTGGAGAATACAAATATTCGGATGATTCAAACTCGAGATCGCTTTGGCTTCGCGCTCGAAGCGGGTGCGAAGATCTTCGTTGTTGGCGATCTGAACCGGGAGGACTTTGATCGCGACGGTGCGCTCAAGGCGTGTGTCTTTGGCTTTGTATACCTCGCCCATACCGCCGGCGCCGGCAGGAGCTTCAATAAGATATGGTCCGAGTTTGGTCCCGGCAGATAGCATCATGATTTCTCTCTCCCATCACTCACGAGAATTGTGCGTCTGGTTGACGCTTTCGACGGGCTAATATTGATTTAGCGACTCCACATTGCAAGCAGAATATGACAGTGAAGTCTACTTTGTGGTTCAGTTGTCGTGCTTGATGCGAACGCGGCGGGTCAGCGTGTCGGCGGGTGCGGTCAGTTTGAACCAGTAGACACCGTCGGGATTGCCGGAGATATCAAAGGGCATGATCGAGTCTTTGATTTGAGTGAACTTTTGGCTGAAGACCGGCGACTTTGTGCTATCGCTCACAATCTCGACAGAAAAGTCGGTCGGGTCGTCGAAGAACAGGTCGACCTCGAATTTGCCCTGATTGCGCGGCGGAAAGATTTCGCAGACGGGCTTTTGCTTCGGCCAGTTGACCGGTTGATCGGTCACGGTGAAGGCGTAGCGGATTTCGTTACCAAAATCAGAGTTGAAGTTCTTGATCAAGTGTCCCAACGTGTCGATCAACCGCACGTATCCGTAGCCGCCTTCGGG
Organism: uncultured Ignavibacteriales bacterium; assembly: GCA_964455535.1. Taxonomy (GTDB): domain Bacteria; phylum Zixibacteria; class MSB-5A5; order GN15; family FEB-12; genus JACRAV01. The sequence goes on from CAYVWS010000004.1 coordinate 4,589, forward strand.
ATTGAACCAGAAATTGAGGCCGTCGCCTGCGGTGTCGGTGAGCGTGAAGAGGTAGCGGCCGGGCGCGAGATTCAAATCGTACCGATACAAAGTATAGGCTGCGGCCAGTCCGGTGTCAGATGTTACTAAAGCGCGTCCGAGTGCGTCGTTCAAAGCCCATGAATTTGAAGTCGAGTCGTGATTGGTTCGAATGAGCAATTTCATGTTACTTGGCACACGATCAGATACAGCGACTGTGGTCGACCCCACGTTGTCTGCCGGATATTCATCATTACCTTCACCGACAAGCGTTAGCTTTACATTGAATTGCGCACGTTGGCTATCATCACCGCTACCGCGGGGGAACTTAACCATTGCAGCTTCACAGGCCCGAAGTGCCTTTTCGAATATCAGCCAGTTTGAAGTATCAGAATCGAATCCCCAAGTGACTTTGACAGGCTCAAGCAGTTTTCGACCTTGATTGACCAATCGGAGTGCATATTGGTAAACTGCCGGATTGATCCTCGCATACTCATCCGCCGTACTCGGCACAATAATTTCTTCGAGTGACACATCATTCTCCGCCCACGGCTCGGTGTAGTAAAACAAATACGCGTAGATATACCAATTCGCGCTGGGTTTGTTCGGATTGATATACGGCTCCATGTCGATATCAACCGTGTGATCGGAGTTGCGTTTGACTGGAAAGTCGTAGGTGTCGGGATGCACGATTGAGCCGGGGCACCAATTGGCGCGATCGAATATCCATGTCCCCGCCTGCGGATAAAGCGGATTATCGCCGCACTCTCGCCAAATCTGGCGCGTGTTGACGATTGAATCATCGAATTTGACTTCGCGCCACTTGTTGCAGAACTCTGCGCAGTTAGCCGAATCATCCATGCCGTGACCGGTCTGCACAATGCGCAGTCGGACAAACGCGGCTGAATCGTTGTGGAATTTAATTGGGTGCAAAAGCGATTCGATCGGTTTGGCAGTATCGCCATACGGAAATGACCCGCACCAGAGTGTATCCATACCGAGGCAGGTGACCGCCGGGCGGCCTTCAGTGATGGCAAAATCGAGTGTGATTAGCCAGCCACGGTCAGTATTGCTTTCGTACCCGGTGTGTTTGAATTCGATTTCGACTGAATCATGCAGCAGAAAGGCAAAGTCAGTAATGTCGACATGCCAAGTGAAATGCCAGAGTGAATCGAAGGCCCGCCCATACGGTGAGATCATCCGCCCCAGTTCGATATTGTAGTCTTTGCCCGAATCGCCGCCGACCCGGCGAAGGTGAATGGCGTCGATATAGTCCCACTCGCCGCAGTGGAGGCCGTCGGGGCAGGCGTACGTCACCCACAAGACCGCTTTACGAATCTGAGTCGACTTTGACGGAAAGACTGCCCACTTCGGATAGAGGTTAAACCCCTTGGATGGATCAGTGACCACAAATGTTTTGTCATGCGAAACGACATGGGTGGTATCGCCGTTTTTGGCATTGACGATAGTGGGTATTGCCGAAATGGCTACACCGACTGCGATAATGGCCAGTAACAGGCGTCTCATACTCTATAGATTGCGCTACTTGACCGTCTCTGACAAGAGAAAAAAAGAGGGCGCCAAACGGCGCCCTCGCGAATGAATCGGGGTTTCAGCGATTACTTCATCAGGAGCATCTTTTTTGTCACAACTCCGGCGTCGGTGGTCAGGCGATACAAGTAGACACCGGTGGCCACTTGATTGCCATTGTCGTCGCGGCCGTTCCAGTCGACCCGGTAGGAGCCCGGTGTGCGCATTTGGTTATCGAGCACGCGCACCCGCTGACCAAGGGCGTTGAAAATTTCAAGTGCAACATGCGAGCGGGTCGCCAGCGAGAATTCAATCGTGGTGGTCGGATTGAATGGGTTGGGGTAGTTTTGCGAAAGCTTGAAGCTCGACGGCAGCTCAGGATTGTCGATCTGCTCGACTTCGGTGATCTGAGAAAGTAAGCGACGCCAGACGCTGCGTCCGGGCGTACCCGCATATAAATACTGGGCGTCGGCAACCAATTTGTTCACCGTCTGTTGAGGCAGAAGCCCCTGATCGATAGCGCTCCAGGTTTTTCCGGTGTCATCGGAGCGATAGACCATGTTGGTGGTCAGAAATCCGCTGCTGGTGCCGACAAAGATGGTCCCGCCCACGACCACAATCGACTTGACCGCGCCGGTCACGCCAGTGCTTGAAGAACTCCAGTTGGCGCCGTTGTCCAGCGATTTGAACACGCCGCCGTTGGCTGCGGCAAAGAGAATCGTGTCGTACTTTGCCCAGCCGTTGACCGACGACGCGCCGGCAAGTCCCGCCACGGGAGCTGTCCAGGTTTGACCGTTATCGGCTGAGCGCTTTTTTGACAAACTGGATGAGACCATCATGTACGGTCCGCGTTTGATCATCTCGAATCCGACTTCATAGCTCAAGAAGCCCGAAGTAAGCGATGTCCAATTTTGGCCGTCGTCGACCGACATCTGAATTTGCGCAAGTCCGGTCGAGTAGACCGTATCTCCCCCGCCGGTCGTGAATCCCATTGTGCCGGTGGTGACGTTTCCGGATGTAGGCGACCAGTGCAGGCCGCCGTCGGTGCTGCGGAAAATCGAACTGATACCGCACCCGCCGAGATATGAACCGGCGTTGGTTTTGATGATCGAGAACCAGCCGTGGTATTTAGTGATACCGGTATCAATTTCCAGCCACGAAGATCCGTGGTCGGATGTCCGGAAGAATCCTTTCGCTTCGCAGGCGGCGAAGACATACGAGTCCTCGCCGAAAAGGCCGTTGATCTGATTTGCGCGCAAACCGGTATTGCTCTCGGCCCAATTGACACCGGCGTCGGACGTTCGCCAGACGCCAAGTTTTCCGGCCGCCATCAGCGCTACCGGGCCTAGTCCGATGGAAGCGTAACAGCCGTTGCCCGGATCGGTCGGCGGCATGCCGGTGCTGGATACAGCCAAGCCGCTGCCGTCGGCTCCTCCTTTGTAGATCGCCATCCCGACACCCAGGAAGACATTGGTTGCGGTTGCTGTGATGGTAGTCGCAAAGTTGCTGGGCGAATCGGGATTGATCTTGGTCCACACCTGACCCGAGTCGGTCGAGGCGTACGCGCCGCTTAGGGCGGTCGTGGCGTACACGGCGTTGGCGTTGGCACTAAGTCCGGTTATGTAGCCGGAGCCAAATGTAGAAAGATCCGCCGCAGTCCAGGTTTGGCCGTTGTTTTTCGAACGGTAAATACCGCGCGTGGCGGAGGCGGCGCTGGTGCCGGCGTAGACATAACTTCCGCGGTCGGTGTAAAAGACAATGTCGGCCGTTCCCGGAATACCGGTTGAGGCAGTCCAATTGGCGCCGCTGTTTGATGAGTAATAAACTCCGGCAGTGAGGAACGTCGACATGATGAGGTTTGACCCACTTATATAGAGATTCCGCGGCGCCCAAAAACCGGGAAGCCCGCTCATCGTGACTTCGGACCAGGTATCGCCGTTATTGGCCGACTGATACAAATGCGGTGCGCCGTTGGAATTGGTGACACCGGCAATGAAGGTGTTCCCACCGGCGGCGGCAACGGTGTACACCGCGAAATCGCCCGGTGTGCCGGCGTAGAGTGGTGTCCAGGTCGCGCCGAGATCAGTAGAGCGGAAGACCCCGGCAACACTGTTAGTATTGCTGGCCGCGACCGCGAAGAAGTATCCGTTGGATGAATTGTAGGCGAAAGAACTGACCGGGCCGCCGACCGGGCCGCTGGTCTGCTCCCACTGTGCGTGTACGTCGCAGGCCATGACGAGAATTATGGTGAGCAGAACTGTAGCAAGACGCATGTGCAAGATCCTCCCGAGTCTGAACAAGTATTGTGTGTATCGCCCCCGGATTAACCGAATTGGTCGCCGAGCGCGGTTCCGATGTGATGTATTTGCCCGGCAATTAAGAATCGCCGGCAAACATCGTCAAGACAATAATGGACAGATCGGGTCAAAAAACTCTCTGATCGGCGGCCCGTGCGTTTCCCACAGGCAAATCGCCGCCCGGCAGAAATTCCGACAATTGTTATCGTCTTTGTGGGGGGCTATTGCACCGCTCTACTTCTCTCCCTCGCTTCGCGCCCCGAAAAGTGAATACAACACCGGCAGCACGAAGAGGGTGAGCGCGGTCGAGGTCAAGATGCCGCCGATTACGACCGTCGCGAGCGGACGTTGCACTTCCGCTCCCACACCCTGTGAAAGCATCATCGGGATGAACCCCAGCGCCGCAACCAAAGCGGTCATCACAACCGGCCGAAGGCGGCTGGCGCCGCTCTCCTCGACCGCTTCCATCAATCCGATTCCCTCCGAGCGGAGGCGTTTGATCTGGGACACCAGCACCAGTCCATTGAGGACCGCCACACCCGAAAGGGCGATGAATCCAACTCCGGCCGAAATGGAAAACGGCATCCCGCGCATCACCAGCGCCGCCACACCGCCGACCGCGGCCAGCGGCACACCGGTGAAGATCAGCAGGGCGTCGCGCACGGAACCGTAGGTCCAGTACAACAGCCCGAATATCAAAAGGAGGGCCAGCGGAACGACAACAAAGAGTCGTGTGCGCGCTCTCTGGTAGTTTTCGAACTGACCCCCGATATTGACATAGTATCCCGGCTCAAGTGTGATCTCTTTGCCGATCCGTTTGCGGAGTTCATCCACAAACGAACCGATGTCACGTCCGCGCACATTGCACAGCACGACCGCCCGGCGTTTCCCCCACTCGCGGGTAATAGTAGAGTACCCCGGTTCAAGCGATGGCTTGGTGACACGGTCCAAAGTGATCGTTGCAGCGCCGGCCTGAATGGGGATGCGCTCGATATCTTCGGGCACCGCGGCATAGGTGGAGTCGAGCTTCACCACAATTTCGAAGCGGCGCTGACCTTCGTACAACTCGCCGGCGTGAATGCCGCCGATACTTTCGATGTAAGTGAGAATATCCTCGACCGGAATGCCGAAGCGCGAAAGGCGGTCACGATCGACTTCGATCTTGAACGACGGCTGCCCGATCAGCTGCTCGACCGAGACATCGGCGCTTCCCGCAATAGACTCGGCGAGTCGGGAAATCTCCTCGGCTTTGGCTTCGACCGTTTTGAGATCATCGCCGAAAACTTTGATCCCGATATCGGCCCGTATACCCGCGACCAGTTCGTTGACGCGCATTTCTATTGGCTGGGTGAAGACACGGTTCATCCCCGGTAGGTCGGCCAAAGAAGAGTCCATCAAACTAACCAGTTGATCCTGCGTAGCGGCCTTTTTCCACTGATCGCGCGGTTTGAGAGCCATAAACATGTCGGTCAATTCGAGCCCCATCGGGTCGGTGGCCAGCTCGGCGGTTCCGATGCGCGACCAGATGTGTTCAATTTCATCGGGAAACGTGTTGAGCAAGAATTTCTCAATGCGGGTATTGTCGGCGACCGACTGCTCGGCCGCGACTCCGGCCAGACGAATGATATTGACCACACTGCTCCCCTCGCTCAAGCGTGGCACAAACTCAGTTCCGAGTCGGCTGAATACAACGGCGCCCGCTATAATCGCGCAGGACGCAACGCCCAAGACAATCTTGCGATGACTCATCGCCCATTTGAGCGCCGGGCGATAGATATTGCGAAGCCAGGTGACCACAAAGGGATCACGCTCACGAAGCGGTTTGCTCAAGAGAACCGCTATTGCGGCCGGAACGGCTGTGAACGACAAGATGAGTGAGCCGACCAGGACAAAGACAACCGTCAGCGCCATCGGCCTGAATAGTTTGCCTTCGATACCTTCCAAAGTGAGAATCGGAAGATAGACTAGTATGATAATCAACTCGCCGTAGAGAGTCGGCTTGCGGACTTCCATGATGGCATTTTTGATAGTCGCCATTCGCGAATTCGGATCGCGCTCGTGCGACAATCTTCGCACCGAGTTCTCGACCTGAATGACGGCGTTGTCGACCGCCAGTCCGAAGTCTATTGCGCCAAGACTCATCAAACTTCCCATGATGCCGAAGGTCGACATCATGTCGAAAGCGAAGAGCATCGACAAGGGAATTGCCGAAGCCACGATCAATCCGGCGCGCAGGTTGCCCAGAAAGAAAAACAGGACAGCCATCACCAGCGCCGCGCCGAGAATCAGGTTGTGTTCAACGGTATTGAGAACCTGATCGACCAGCCGGGCGCGATTGTACATCGGTCGCACTTCCACTCCCTCAGGAAGAGTCGCCTTGACCGCCTCCAGCTGCTCGGCCAATCGGTCGGAAACGGCGTGCGAGTTTTCCCCGCTGATCAGAAAGCCGATGCCCAAAACGGCCTCGCCGGTTCCGTTGAAGGTCGCTGCCCCGCGACGAATTTCATGACCGACGACGACATCGCCGATGTCGTGCACATGAATCGGCACGCCGCCGCGGGTTTCGATCACCAGATGCTCGATCTCTTCGCCTGTTGAGACCAAGGCGACCCCCTGCACAACGCGCTGTTCGCCGCCGCGAACCATCTGACCGCCGGGGACATTCTTAAGCCCTTCGCTGACGGTTTCGATGACCGACTTCAAACTGAGGTTGAACTCCGCGAGACGATTGGGATCGACCACGATTTGATACTGTTTTTCAAATCCGCCCCAGCCGACTGCCTCAGCTACTCCCGGAACCGCCTGCAGGCGCGGTTTGATGATCCAGTCCTGCACGGTGCGGGCCAAAGTCGGATCATCGGTTTTTCCAATGACGACGTACTGAAAAATCTCGCCCAGACCTGAAGTCACCGGCCCAAGCTGCGGTGCGGGTAAATCCGACGGCAACTCGACGCCAATTAATCGCTCCGACACTTGCTGACGGGCGAGATAGACATCCATGCGGTCTTCGAAGACCAGATTCACCTGTGACAGTCCGAATTTGGATATCGAACGAACCTCGGTCAGCCCGGAAAGTCCTGACAGAACCTGTTCGATCGGCATGGTGACCTGCCGCTCGACTTCTTCGGCGCTCCAGCCCGGAGCAGTGGCGTTGACCTGCACCATGACCGGAGTTGTGTCAGGAAAGGCATCAAAGGGAAGACTTCTGAAAACCAGAGCGCTGCCGATGCTGAAGATCACCACCAGCCACAAAACCAGCGCCCGACGTCGGAGTGAAAAATCGATCAGATGTTCAAGCATACCGCCCTCACGACTTCGGGGCCACACCGCAACAGCCGGCCCCCAAGCTGCCTTTGCGGAGTTCAGTCTTGAGCAGGTAGCTTCCCTGCACCACGATCATTTCTCCGGGCTTGAGTCCGGAGGTTATGGTGTAGTACCCCGGTTCGCCGCGGGACAGGGTCACTTTGTGCGGGCGATAACGATCGGCCGCTTCGCGTACGAAGACGACATTGCAGCATCCTTCCCACTGAACAGCATCGCGCGGCACTGACACTGATTCGTGATCGGAATTTGAAACCAACGACAACCGTCCGAATTGATGGGCTACAAAGCTACGCGACTCGTTGACGATCTCGGCGCGCACAATGCCGGTTCGCAGGGTCGGGTCGACAAAGTCAGATACCCAGACCACTCGACCGGCTGTTCTTCCGAGCGCGTTGCCGTCGGCGGAGAATTCGATCACCTGGTCCTGACGAAAAAGCGGCAGATCGGTTTCGCGAACTCGTGCTTCGATCCAGAGCACCGAGGGATCGCCGATAGTAGCCAGTTGCGTTCCGACTTCCACTAATTGGCCGATCTTGCCGTTCCGTTCAAGCATCACACCGTTTGTGGGAGCGCGAAATAACCAGCGGGTGGCGGAGAGTCCGGTATCGCTTAGAAACAAAAGATCGTCACTATTCAGGCCGCAGGCGCGAAGGTGTCCTTCGGCGCCGGTCAATTGCGCCGACGCTGCCTGCAAGGCGCGGTCGGCCGATTCTTTTTCGGCGGCGGAGATCAGACCGCGGCTAAACAACGAGTCGATGCGATTCGATTGCGCCTGCTGCATTCGGAACTCGGCTTTGGCCTGAAAATATGCCGACTTAAGCGTCGGCATTTCGGGCGATTCGAGTTGCGCGATCACTCGGTCGGCAGCGATCCGATCTCCCGCGTCCGATAGCCAACTGAGGATTCGGCAGGTAAGCGGGGCTGAGATTTCCGTAACCCGCGATTCATCGAAGACAACTTCGGCGGGGGCCTCAGCGGCAATCGAGCGACCGGAAGCGACCGTCGGCATGCAGACGAGTCCAGCGCGCTCAGCCGTCTCGGAGGAAGCAAACTGGATGATGGCTTCACTGGTTGCACAGTTGTTCGCATTGGGAGGAAAATAGACCGACGCCACGGTAGAAAGCTCAAGTGGTGGTTCGCTTGGCGGCTCCTGCGGGAAGGTCAGTCCCGGATTGCACAGGCGGCACTGGGACTCGGGCAGGCCGTGTTCCACGCACCAGTCGCCTCTTTCCCGGAATCCGGCAATCAGTTGGGGATTGCATTTGGTGCAGGCCGATTCGGGCACCCGATGTTCAGCACACCAGTCGGTCACAGCGTGGCCTTCATCTGGAGCGTGGGCGTGACCTTCGTGCGAGTCGCCTTCAACCTGCGCCGCAACGGCATCGTGCGGCTGACCCGGATGATCGTCCAGAATCAGGTAGATACTGCCGGCCCCGACAAGAAGGCCGATACCAAGGGCTGCAAGCAGCCAGAGAGGGCGAGAAAACATGATACTCTCCGCATTCACAAGTTTTCCGACTGCAAACGCGCCGTGCAGACAACTAAACTCCCCACGAACCGGGGATAAGACGCGTTTGAAATGAATTGAGGGTTCGGGCGAAACCTGTCGCCCGGCGATTATGCGGAGAGAAGACGAGGCGGCCGATCGAGATCGGTCGGCAGCGCATTCTCGATCACGAATGCGGAATGAGGCAACGCTGAAATTGCCGGAGTTGAAATATCGAGCGTGCAAATGCTCGCGGGCAGGAAACTCGGGGTGAGCGAACAACACTGGCAGACCTGACAGTCGCCGCAGTTGTCCTCGTCGCAGCAGTCATCGCAGGCGCTCAAATGACTGGCGCCGAAAAACAACATAACTGCCGCCAAGAGAAGAAGTCCGGTTTGCCACCAGCGATTTCTAAACATACCTAAAGATACTGCTTTCCCGGGAATTGCCAAGGTAAACTTCGTTGACCAATTCAATCGACTATCTAGTCCGTCAATTGGGCTCTGCGGCAAATCACTGCCGCAGAGCCCGAACTCAAAAATACTTAGGAACGGATCCTTTACCGGTTAATGTCCGCCCACTGAGACCGGCGTGGCCGTCGCCCCGTTGTTGGGTAGCAGGTGTCTGACCGGGATGGTGAAACGGGTCGCGGCGGAGTCGTCAAACTGCACCGTGACCGAGCTTTCGAAACTTTTGGCCAGCGCTTCTTTGGTCAACGCGACTCCTACTTCGACGCTCTGACCGGCTTTGACCGCCTTGGGCAGAGTGACATTGATAAGGTTCGAGGGCCAGCCGACCAATTTCGCGGTCAGGTCGTGAGCCGTGACATTTTTGATCGTGACGCGGGCCTCGTTGGCCACCGTTCCCGAAAGGTCCGCCACGAACGGCTTGATGGTAACGGGCGTTGTGGAATCCGGTTGAGTTACGATATTGGCGGTAAACTTGAGTTGTGTCTCGGGAACGCTGGCAGGGTTGGTTTTTACCATAGCGACTTTCGTGACCGATCCGGAATACGATCCGGTATTGAAAATCAACTCACCGTCGGTGCTGTCGCCCGGAGCCAGTTCGGTCTTGGGAAGCGGGGCCTGGGTACAGCCGCAACCCGGCTGAATACGGTCGATCTTCAGGGTATCGGTACCGACCGATTTCAGGGTGTACCGATGCGAAATGCGGGCGTTCTGCGGCACATTGCCGAACGAAAATTCGGTTTGCGAAACACCCAGTTTGGCGTCGGCGTGGCTCAATTCGGCGGTCCCGATAAGCGCGCCTGCCAACACCACAAAACAGATTCCTCTCATGCTCGTCTCTCCAGTTCAGTAGCTACGTGAGTTTGATTTTCAGATTCAACACCTCAGTCCGGCCCCGGTTCCAGCCGGGGGTCTAAAAGGACCGGGTGTAATGTCCTATAGAGGCCATTATCACCTTGACAATCATCCTATAATAGACATATTAGGCCCCCAAATCAACGTCTGATTCAGAACCTTCATTTCATTTTGGGAGGACGCATGTTCCGCTATCTCGCCGCTCTTCTTCTGATTTTCGGTCTGGCCCAAACGGCTGCCGCCAAAGAGTCCTGGGTAGGACTAAACGTGCGCGGGCAGATCGTTTACTTCGAAACTAACAAATTGAATACCCTCAACTGGGGTCTGGGCGGCGAGGGCTCGTTCTTTCCGCACAAGCGACTTCTGCTCGAAGGCAGGTACAGTGTTTCGAATTTCTCGAATGGAAACTCATCGGACTACAAAGACTACTACCTGACCGACGCTTCACCCGAGATCAAACCGTTTTCGTACTGGGAGGTCGGTGGACAGCTCAATCTTATTTGCAAGTCCGGCAGATATGAGAACTCGTCGTATCACCGCGATTCAACCAAATCGGAAACATACCCGAACAAGACTGTCTTCACGGATTATTACACAAAGCACACTTGGCTGGCCGATGAGTACCAGTTATACGGTATCCGCGCCGGCTACTTCGAAGTCAACTCCGGCATGGGTGCTGACCTTGGAAAAGACACCGACACGATCAAAGCTGCTAATGGCACTACGGTCGACCCAAACTTTCGAGATCTGACATTCACCAACCACAAGATGACGGGCTTTTTCATCGGCATTGCCAAGACGCGCGTCTACTACCGTGAAGGACTCTGGCGGACATTCTACATTGACGTGCTCTTCAAGAGCAAGACCGAGTACAAAGATCCCGCTCTCTCCGGTTTCACAGAGCAGAAATATGGCGCACGGGTCGGAGTCGAAGGCGCCCGCCGTCACATCGGCGGCCGAGTCGAAGGCGGCATTCGTCCCGGCGTTGACCGGTTCTTTCTGCTGACTCAGCTTTCGATTGGATTTATGATCTGATTCTTTGGCCAAAGATTTGCAAAGAGAGAGGGTGACTGTACACCCTCTCTTTTTTTGTGGCTCGAACTGCCGGGTGAAGCGGTGAACTACTTCACGAGAATCATCTTCTTCGAAGATGCAAAGTCGCGAGTCACGAACCGATACAAGTAGACGCCTGAGGCGGCTTCATCGCCCTGATCGGTCGTTCCATCCCACGCGACCTGAAACAGTCCGGGGCCGTAGGCGGTCTCTGTCCACTGGCGCACCTGTTGACCGAGCAGGTTGTAGATGGTGAGTGTGAAGGCCTCGCGTTTGGGGAGAGAGAATTGGATGTTGGTGATGCCGTTAAACGGGTTCGGGTAATTCTGTTCCAGCGAGAATCCATCAGGCAGATTTTCGGCAGGGAGTTCTTCGACCGGAGTTGGGGCATCGCCGGTCACAGAAAGCAGATACACATCAGAGCCGCCGATCGAAAATGAATAGGAATACCCGGCGATGATATAGTTGCCCCTTGCGTCGACCGAGACACTTCGGCCGTAATCAGAAAGTGTGCCGCCGAATGTCTTCGACCAGATCAAATCGCCAATCGGGTTGAGTCGCAAGAGATAAAGGTCGGCTGCCCCCTGACCCGACGACTCGGTTGAGCCGGCGACTATTAGATCACCGCTCGGCGTCGTACATATTGAATAGGCGCGATCTTCTTTGCTGCCGCCGTAGGTTTTTTCCCAGACCACATCGCCACTGGCAGTTATATCAATTATGTAGGCGTCATTGTATCCCTGACCATATGAACCGGTCGCGCCGGCAATGATATAGTCGCCGAAGTTTGAAATTTCGACGCTGTACGCCATATCGGCTTTTGGTCCGCCAAACGCTTTGGCCCAGACAGAGTCGCCGTTCAGGTTGGTCTTGACTGCGTAGATGCTCGAATACCCTTCACCAAACGAACCGGTTGCACCGACGGCAATGTACCCGTCGAATGCATCGCGTACTGACACGCCAGACTCGCCTCCGGCGCCGCCGAATGTTTTTGCCCAGATAGAGTCGCCTGAGGTCGTTAATTTCAAAAGCCACAGATCACCATATCCGGCGCCGGACGAACTGGTCGTGCCGCACACAATGATGTTTCCGTCGCTAGTCTTGCGAATCGACCACCCCTCGTCGCTGTTGACGCCGCCGTAGGTCTTGGTCCATTTGAGATTGCCGGTCGCGCTCACCCCGAGCAGGACCAGATCTTCTTTGCCCTTGCTCCACGAAACGGTCGAACCGACGATGATACATCCGCTGTCGCTTGTGACAACTACGTCGCGGCCGTAATCGGTCGCGCTGCCGCCGAATGTCCGTGTCCACACCGTGTCACCGAGTGAATCGAGGCGCAAAAGAAATATGTCGTGGTCGTTAGTCAGAGAATACGTGGAACCGACTGCAAAATAGCCGCCGTCGGGTGTGGGAGTCGACGAATAGCCGCCGTCGTTGTAGTACCCGCCGTAGTGGTGGGACCAGACAGCGTTTTGGGCATACGTCAGCCGACCTGCCAGAAGCAGACCGGCTGATATCGCGAAACAGATTTTCAATCGCTTTCCAATAGCGAGCATATTGTTGCTGTTCAATCATTGAACAGTCTCATTGAATTGTATCGGCAACGCCCCCTGTTTCTTTAGTGTGGAGTTGTGGGGAGCCCTCCCCTCACTCGCCGTGGGATGAAACACGTCTTGAACGCGTGTGGCGCCACCTTAATCCTCTGCCAGTCAATGCGTTACGTGCCGTATGGCGGATCGGCACGCCCCCTGCGGAATATCCCACAGAGAAGAAATGTGAAACAGTTCTGTGGAGGAGGTATGCGTATCAAAGCAATAAGCCGCGTCGTGCTTTTTGTCGCTGTGGTTGCGGCGAGCGGCGTTTCGGCGCAGGAGCGGGCATCGATTCAGGCGCTCGCGACAGTGGTATCATCGCTGTCGATCAACGGCACCAACGATCTGCAGTTCGGCACTGTCACGCCGGGCGTGAGCAAGGCGGTGGACAAATCGAGTATCGGTTTCGCCGGTGAATGGGCAGTCACCGGAACCTCGAATTCCGAAATATCGATCGACTTCACGCTGCCGACCCAACTGCGGACATCGGATTCGCTCGGCCTGCTCGACATTAGTTTCGGGGCGACCGACGCATCCTGGAGTAATGGAGTGGGTACACAGTCGACTCCGACCGGTGTGCTCAATCCCAACGGTCCGGGTGTTCAGCGAATCGGGGCGGGCGGACAGATGTTTGTCTGGATCGGCGGCGTGGTCTACCCGAGGATCGCTCAGACCGGAGGCGACTACAGCGCCGAGATCATGCTGACGGTGGCCTATACAGGCAATTAAACTGGCGGGAAACTGAACATTCTGTTCTTCTCGCCCGCGCCGTTTGCGGCTTTGTCTTGACAGTTTTCGCGATTGCGTTAGGTTACTGATGTGCCTATCACAGGACATCGGTAACTTTGCGTTTGTTTGCACTATCCATTCTTGTCGTGTTTGTCGCCGCAGGACTAACGCTGTCTACGCCGATAGGGGGAGTCTCCGGCTCGATCTCGGCCACCGCGACGGTGACACAGCCGCTCGGCATAGTCGTGCTGCCAGCCGAATCTACCACGTCTCCAACGGAAGCGATTAGACTCGGGATACTCTCGCCACGCACCGACGGCATTTTGATAGAAATCGACGGGAGACTGATGATAAACGCTCGCGCTTTGACCGCGTCGCCGCTTGCCGAGATATTCTTACAAGAGATCGACAACACTTCCCAGCGGACTATTTCTCTTATCTACACCGCCAATTGACCGCCCAGTTGTAAATTGACTCAGGCGGTCATCTTCGTTTACCATTTCACATGCATTTTCGGGTACCGTCTGTATCTATTTGTATTCTTCTGATTTTGATTGGCGTTGTCACCGGACGCGAGGCCGGACATGCGCAGCCGATCGATGTCACTTTAGTCAACAATCTCAATTTCGGAAATGTCTTCGCCGGGATTCCCAAAGTCATTTCCAAGAATACCGCGGGAGCGGCAGCTGAATTTCACGTATCCGGGACAGCCGGCGCGGAAGTGCTTTTGACTTTTCTGGCGCTGCCTAACTATATCAATATGAGCGGGTACGCCATGAACGTGATCTTTGGCGACAACGATTGCGCCATGGATTCTTCGGCCTCGCCCAATCAATCAAGCCCCGGGTTCGACAATCAAAACCCCTGGCAACAGATCACCTATCGCCTCGGCGCCAACGGTCTGACTATATGGCTCGGCGCCACTATTGTTCCGAATCTTGGTCAAAAACCGGGCAATTACTCCGGGCTTATTCAGCTTAAGGCCGAATACACCGGCAACTAGTCCCGCTCCTGTTCAATTGGGCGGCATTTTTCTGACTCCCGCCGATATTTTGTCCTGATTTCCTTTTCAAATATTCGAAGGCGTCCGAATTGACAGCCAGAAGGAATTATCTGGCGAAAAGTTGAGAAGATCGCGCATGCTAAAGAACGTACTGATACTGCTTCTGGTTGTTTCGCTCATCGCCGCAACGGCGGTTGGGCAGGATGTAGCCAACGGGTTGGCGATTGCCAATGTACTGGCGACATTGACCGTCACCGCGACACAATCGCTCGATTTTCAGAATGTCTTTCAGGGGGTGGCGAAATCGCAGGATGAAACCAGCGACGCCCTCTCCGGGATTTTCACCATCGGCGGAGAGCCGGCGGCGGGAATTTCCATTTTGCTCACGTTGCCAGACTACATTGCGCTGGCCGACGGATCCGATCGCATGACAATCAGTTTCAGCGGCACCGACTGCACATTTGCAGTCCTCGCTGCCGCGGCGCCGTCGACTCCCTCCGCTCCGGGAGCGGGCGCGCTTCTGGATCAGAATCCGAGAAATTTGGTTGGCACAACGGTTGGCGCGGGCGGTGTATCGCAGTTGTTTTTGGGCGGACGAGTCACGCCGTCGATCAATCAAGCCGCCGGAGCCTACTCAGGCGACATTCTTTGTACGGTGGCGTACAACGGGACGTGATTCCTTAGAAAAGTCTTAGAAGTCAGAAGCCCCCGCCTGCGGGGGCTTTTTATTTTCTTGCCTCCCAACAAGATATGGGACATTCCCCCTGTCCTATGGCGTCCTTCATATAGTATCAGTACCCCGTTACCCGCCCACTATGGCAATCCGCAAAAAAAAGTGTCTGGCCTGTTAAGAAATTGACCTTTGCGCCGATTTAGAATCCAAGAGAATGTCATAATTCGGTGCAGTTGCACAAGGATTAAACAGGAATTGGAGACTCGAATGATGAGCATGCCTTTCAGAATGAAGAAGCTGACAGCAGTCGCGGCGCTGGTTGTGCCGGTGATCGTTCTGTCGTTTTCTTCAGCCCGCTCACAGGATGTCGCGGTGGGGCAGGCACAGGCCACAGTACTGGCCACGCTGACAGTAACGTCAACGCAATCCCTTGATTTCGGAAACGTCTATCAGGGAGTAGCCAAGACACAAGATGAGACCAGCGACGCCAACTCCGGAATCTTCACAATCACCGGACAGGCCAGCGCCAATATCTCGTGCTTCTTCCAGCTCCCTGAATACGTCGCGCTTACCAACGGTTCGGACCGGATGCCGATCGCCTTCAGCACGACCGATGCTACTTTTTCGGTCCTGGCTGCCGCGGCTCCCTCGACACCGTCGGCCCCGGGTGCAGGCGCAACGGCCAATACTAACCCCCGCAATCTGACCGGCACCGTGATAGGTGTTGGCGGCACGTCGCAAATTTTCATCGGTGGTAAGGTGATTCCGTCGGTCAATCAGACGGCCGGAAGTTACAGCGCCGATATCGTTCTGACAGTGGCCTACACCGGAAGCTGAGACTTGAATAGATAAAGAGCAAGGCAACTTAGTGATAAGGGGCAACGGCCCCGTGAGAAGGAGATGCAGATGCGATTGTTTTCGACACAGAAAGTCAGTGTGTGGCTGGTCGTACTGGCCGTACTGGCGATGAGCGCGGCTCCGGCTGTCCACGCGCAGGACGCGACTACCGGTTCCGCTACCGCGACGGTGTTGGCCGTTCTGGCGGTGACCGCCTCTCAGGCGTTGGATTTCGGCAACGTGTATCAGGGCGTAGCCAAGACGCAGGATGAAACCAGCGATGCTAACTCGGGTATCTTCACGATCACCGGAGCGGCGGCTGCCAATATCGCCTGCTATTTCCAGCTCCCGGAATACATCGCGCTGGCAAACGGTACCGACCGTATGCCGATCACGTTTAGCACAACCGATGCGACATTCTCGGTTCTTGATGCCGCCGCTCCGTCGACGCCGTCAGCTCCGGGCGCGGGCGCTACCGCCAATACCAATCCGCGTAACCTGACCGGTACCGCGATTGGCGCGGGTGGCACGTCGCAGATTTTCCTCGGTGGCAAGGTTATCCCGTCGATCAATCAGGCCGCGGGCGCCTATTCCGCCGATGTCGTGTTGACCGTGTCGTACACCGGTTCCTGAGATAATTGTTCGGGCGCTGCCCGATGACCGGCTGAGCGCTGGATGCGCCGGCTAATGTTCGCAAAACCATAGGATGATTGAACATGTCGAACTCAAAGATTACCCCGTCGAATGACGAGCACAGCTCGCGGCGGGGTTTGTTTATTTTGCTCCTTCTCTTTTTGGCTTTCGCCACGCAGGTCACTGCGGGTGTGCTGGTCGCGCCTACAGTAGTTGTTCTGGCCGACAAACATCGCACCGCCCGTTTGGATATCAACAATCCCGGCAACACGCCGCAAGAAGTTACTATCTCATTTGCATTCGGCCTGCCCGAATCTGACTCCCTTGGAAATGTCCGGGTCATTTTGCAGGACTCAAATATCACCGACCCGCGCTCGACGGTAGAGTGGGTGAAGGCCTTCCCGCGCCAGATGGTCATTCCGCCGAATGGCACTCAGGTGGTGCGATTTGTAGCGTCGCCGCCCAACGGTCTTGCCGACGGCGAGTACTGGGGAAGAGTAGTCGTGCGCTCCAAAGACGCCCAGCAGGAAATTCCGCAGGCGTCGGATGAAAAGGCGATCACCACTAAGCTGAACATGATTATGCAGACGGCGATTATGATTAAGTACCGCACTGGTCAGCTCAGTTCGGTTGTGGAAGTCGAAAAGGCGTTCACCGAACGCACTGATACAAGTGTGCAGGTCACTATCGATCTGAATAACAAAGGCAATGTTTCATATGTCGGCGTCCTGAGCTGCCGCTTGTTGGGCGACGACAAAAAAGAAATCTCGCGCGTGCAAACCGATCTGGCGGTCTATCGCCAGCTGCGCCGCAAACTCGAACTTCCGTCAAAAGGCGTCGCCGGGAAGTACACAGTCGAAGTGGCAGTGACAACCGAAGGCCGCACCGATATCGCACCGGAGGATCAGATTGCCGGAAACAAGTGCCTGTCATCGTTAGAGGTGGAATAGCATAACGGCGTTTTCGATTTACGAACTGAATCGTACTGAGGCAGGATGCCCGCGCGCAGATTCAATACATATATCCTCACTGCTATAGTCGCAGTTGGTTCGCTTCTGACCGTTTCGGTCCGGAGCGAATCGACATTTGAGGAAATCACGGTCGGGTTCGAGGTTCCGCGGCTGGTCGAGCAGGATATTCTCGTCCAGTACGACGGCGCCACTGTCTACCTGCCGGTGATGGAAATCTTTCGGCTGCTCGATATCAATGTCGGCAGTGATCTCGATCACACGCGTATCGAGGGCTTTCTCTACAACAAAGATCGCAAGTACGAACTGCGGCCGCGCGAAAACAAGGCCTTCGTCGATAAGTCCGAATATCCGCTGGCCTCGGCTGATTTTCGCTTCACCGGAACAGAGCTGTATCTCAAGATCGATCAGTTCAAGCGGCTCTTCCAGTTGGAGATGAATTTCGACTACACGCAATTGCGCGTGCTTCTCCCCCTTAATCGCGAATTTCCGGCCTATCAGCGATTGGCCCGCAAACAACTCCGCGAAAAATTGCGCAAGACCGAAGAAGCCCTCAAAAATCTCAAGGCAATTCCGCGCAAACGCGAGATGTTTTCAGGCGGTGTGCTCGACTGGACACTTTCTACCAATCCGGTCGGCAACACCGGTCACTATGCTGATCTTACGATGGGCTCGATGCTGTTAGGCGGCGATCTAAGCGTTTCGGGAACGGGAAACTCGGAGACGGGCATTCAGACCGATCAGATCAATTATAGATGGCACTATGCGTTCGACGAAAACAAATATATCACGCAGGCCGAGCTTGGGAATGTCAATCCGGGCGGGATGCTCTCCCGTTCGCTTGACGGCGCTCTGTTTACCAATCGCCCTCAGCTTCAGCGCACTTATTTTCAGACGATCAATTTGAGCGGCAAACTCGGGCCGGGATGGGAAGTCGAGCTGTATGCCGACGGTAAGCTGATCGATTTTGCGCAGCCGAATGCGTCGGGTGAATATGCCTTTTCGGTTCCGATCGACTACGGTTCTTCCGATTTGCAATTGAAATACTACGGCCCCAGCGGCGAAATCAGAACTGAAGATCGTCATGTCCGCGTGCCGTACACGTTAATTCCTCAACGTCAGGTTGAGTATTCAATTGCCGGCGGCAAAGATAAACTGGGAAATGCTAATTCGATGTACTCTCAGGCGGCTGCGTACTATGGAGTTTCTAATCGAATAACAATCGGCGGCGGCGCCGATGTACCGATCTCCAGCCGTATCGGCGAAACGCCTTTGTTCGCCGGTGAAGCGACCGTCCAGGTTGCCGGAAACATGATCGCTAACGCTTCAGTGGCGCCGAAACACAAAGCGCTTTTCGGTCTCAACTACACAAGTTCGAGCTCGATCAGTGCCGATGTCAATTTCTCGACCTATTCGCCCAACAAGTTCAAAAACCTGGTCGGACAGAAATTCAATCTGACCGCTTCACTGTCGGCGCCGATTCGCTTTGGCGGACGATACTTAGGGCTGCGCTATGCCATTTCACGCGATGCCTACGAACTGTTCAGCGCCACCAGCATGAATTACGGTTTCACCGCGTCGGTCTCGCGTTTCTATGTGAACTACATCGGGCGGTACAAAACAACGCAGTATCCGACCCGAACGGTGTCGTCGCTGGGCAGTCAGATTCTGGTTTCAACCGATCTGATCCGCTTCTTGCGTCCGCAAATCCGTGTGGACTACGATCACACTCTGAATACGATCTCGCGATTGGGCGCCTATTTCACACGGCGGTTTCTCAAAACCGGTCAGCTTAGTCTGGCTTACGAGACCAGTCCGCAGTACAAGACAAGTGGTATCACGCTCAATGTCAGCTTTTTCACGAGCGCGGCATTCTTCGCCACCCGCTCAACGTATAGTGAACATGAAGTCACCGTAACGCAGCTTCAGCGCGGTTCGGTTCGCTATGATCGATCGGCCGGCACGGTGCGTTTCGACCGTCGTAACGGAACCGGTTACGGCTCGGCGGTGGTGCGACCGTTTATGGATTTGAACAACGACGGCGTACTCGATGCCAATGAAGAAATCATCAAAGGGCTAAAGGCCCGTATCAGCGGTGTCGGCGGCCGCCCGATCGGACGCGGCGATCTGTTCTACTACGACGGCCTGCGCCCGTATGACACGTATACCATTCAGGTCGACGCCACGACGCTTGATAATCCGATGCTGCGTCCGTCGTATGAGAATTTCAAAGTGTCAGTAAATCCCAATGTCGTTACGACCGTGGATGTACCGGTGGTGATGGCGGCTGATATTGCCGGGACGATTGACCGTCAGACGGCGGCCGGAAATGTCGGCGTTGGCGGCATGATCCTGCACGTACTGAATTTGTCCAACGACGTCATTACTGATATCACTACCTTTTCAAGCGGCCAGTACTACTACCTTGGCCTGCTTCCGGGAAAATACCGGGCGTACGTCGACGCCACCCAGATGGCGCAGTCCGGATACGAGTCCGAACCGGCATCCCGTGAATTTGAAGTGAAGTCTTCGGCGAGCGGAAGTTCGGTCGAAGGGATCTCGTTTGTGCTGATCCCCGCCATTCAGCGTTGATTGATTAGAGAAAGTTGACGCGTCGTGTTGCGGCGGTGTTGACGTAACACCGCTCGATGTTCGAGTCGAGGTCGGCCGGCGTTAAGAAAAATCCCGGTCTTCCGGGTTGATACCCGGCAGTCGTTCCTACCAGAATTTCGCCGTCCATAAATTCCACGAGGATCTTGCGCCCTGCCTGCGGATGGGCCTGGTCGAATTCGTTGGACTCAACATGCTGTGAATCGCCCGAGAAATCTTTGACAAAGAAAAGGGCCTTCAGTTGGTTTTTGTTTACTTCAAGGGGTTTTGTTCCGGCGGCATCAGTGGACGGATTCAAATGGAAGAGATCCTTGGTGGGAACGAAATCAGTCGTTGTTCCCTTGATAATTTTTCCGTCAATAAATCGTACCACCACCTTGTTCACAACTGTCTCCTCTGGTCGCCGGTTTTGCCGCGACATGATAATTCACTCGCCGACTCGGCTTGATTCGGTGATCGATACCAAGTATCGGCATCTTTTTCAAGTTTGTGATACCGGTCTGCCGGCGTCGTAATGGGATCGCCGCTTCCCGCGTCGACCAAATTCGCATGTCTTGTCCGTTTCTCGCAGGCAACTGGGCAGGAGAAAGAATTTCCTTACCTACGCTTCAACTTGCTGTCTTCCGCCAGATACACCTCTCCCATTCCTCCGGCGCCGATTTTGGAGACAATTGTGTAATGCGACACGATCGTGCCGGTCGTTAGGTAGGAAAATGATCTGGTATGTTCGTCATCAGACCGCAAACGATACTCTCCAAACAAAGTTAGATTGGCAGTGGCTGTCTAAGATAGATCGTTCTGGGCGGATATCCAAACCTGAACAAAGCGGCAGATGCTTCCGGTTCAATCGCAAGACGAGAGTGCTATTGCAGGTAGAGGGAACTTGCTTATGGGGAAATCATGGCGGGCTCTACGAGACGAGTTCCGCAACTGGGTGGTATCCGCCGCGTAGCAAGAATCCAATCGTACTACCTCAGTCCTTGACTACTGCCCTAACCGCAAAATCGGGTGGATCCTGTATGTGTCGTTTCACGGCACATAGGTTTGCAGCGTTTACGACAGCGTCCAGGTACTTCTCGGGAAAGTCACGAGGTACTTCGATGGCAATCTCGATTCTGCCTATACCTGGGCCCGATTCTCTGGGAGAATGCGTCTGTACCAAGCGAATACCCTCAGTCGGTATGGCTCTGTTCTGGCAAAACGAAGACACGAATATGCCGGCGCAGGTTCCTATCGATGCCAAAAACAGCGCAAATGGCTCTGGGGCTGTTCCTTCCCCTCCAGCTTGCCTCGATTGATCCGTGTGAATGACAAATCCTCCGAACTCCGCGTCAACTTTCTTGCCACTACCAATAGTGATGCTCATTTGGCTCTTCATAAATCAAACGTCCTTTGCTCTCGTCTCGCGACCTCGACTTTGGTTCAGAAGAATCTACAAACTCGCAACTCTCATAACCAAGTCTTCAAATGAAGAAACGAGATAAATTATGGTTTCTTTTGTCATTAATTAGTCTTTGTGATTTCAGAATCTGTCTTAGATTAAGGTGAAAGATCTCGGCGTTCACTGACAGACACCCGAAGCTGGTGCGGCCGCCGAATCCGACCGGACAGCATGTATGTCGCGTAGCGATAGCGAATTATGGCTCGCAGTTCTCTCCGATGACCAATCGGCCTGGTCGGAGCTTGTCGACAGGTACAAGTCGGTTGTCTATGCAACTTGCACAGTTATCGGTCTGAGCCAAAGCGATGCTAAGGATGTCTTCCAACAGACTTGGCTTCAGCTCTTCCGTCATCGAAAACGAATACAAGATTCGTCCCGTATTTGCTCATGGTTGATCACAACCGCAAAACGCGAAGCAATTCTCATTCGAAAGCGAAGTACTTCGCGATACGCTCCGACTCCAGTTCCTGATCAAGCTGATCCCGCCGACAATCCGGAAGACCAGCTGCTGGCGTTGGAGTGTCAGGCCCAGCTCGAAATCGCGTTGAGCCAATTGGACACTCCCTGTAGGGACCTTCTGAAGGCCTTCTTCTTCGCGCCTGACGACCAAGGCTACGAAAATATCGCGGCCACGCTTGGGTACTCTGCAAACACACTGGGCGCGAAACGGCGTCGCTGTTTAGATCGGCTCAAGAAGATACTGATCGATATGGGATATTTGAGTGAACGGAAAGGCATGTAACGCCCTCTGCAGAGCAGAAAGAAGAGAACTGTGAGCAATCAACACTTGACACGAAGACAGCTCATCGCCGCAGCAGCCGGTTCGCTCGCCCGCTATCAAGGTCATTTGGAGGTTTGCAGCGATTGCCGCCAAGCCGTTGAATTACTCAAAGCGTTTCCAGTAGTCGGTCGACTAACATTGAGTGAACCGCCAGCCGGGTGGGTTGATTTTGCTAAGGCAATTCCACGAAAGACCGGCATGGCCGCGCATCTTCAGACGCTCCGGGCTGTTCTGACGTTCGACTCGTGGATGTCTCCGGCTCTTCAGGGCATTCGCGGCCCGGGCATAACCGGCGAACGCCGAGCCTGCTTCAAAGCAGGTGAGTGGATCGTCGACTTGCGAGCGGAAAAACGCCGGACCTATTGGAGTATGGTTGCTCAACTCGCGGGCAGCGATCGATCTCATTTGTCGGAAGCCATACTCATTGCCGGGAAGAAGATGGTCGCGTGCGACTCCCACGGCGTTTTTCAGTGGACGTCGATCAGGCCACCACTCAAACTCTCCTTGCGGGCGGGAGAATATCTTATTGAACTGCCGGGGTTACCGTGGAAGCGCCGAATGAAAAAGTAACCGCCCGTCGCTTCATTTCGACCGGTCGAATGGGAAAGGCGTCCGAAGCTGATGTCACTGGTGCATGCATACGGGAAATTCTGGCTGTTTCACGAACGAGTCTCAAGCAAGCACTTGGGCTCGCGCGCAAATTCTCTCAGATGGCCCGAGGTCACGGCAAACCTATGCAGTTGATGTCGTACCGCATTCTCGGTCAAGTGAGTCACCAGAGCGGGCTACACCGGCAGGCCCTAACGGCGTACTTGCGAGCAATTACGCTGGCTCGCGGTGATCCTCCCACTCGAGCCAGCATACAACGCATGCTGATAGATGTGTACATGTATCTCGGGAAGTATGTAGAAGCCAGGCGGGCGGCCGCTCATGCATTGGCTACTTTCAAGCGATTGGGCAGGGAAGCCGACTGGCACCAGACTCAGGTCAACTACGCGAATCTGCTGCATCGCCAGGATCGCCACCGGGACGCGGCTAGGCTCTACTCCGACGCGGCTGCCTTTTTCGAACGAACTGAAAACACTGTCGCGGCCGCCCGATGCCTTTACAATCTCGGCAATACGTCCGTGCAGCTATTCGACGTTGACAATGCCGAGAATCAATACGCACGAGCCCGTGAGCTGTTCGAACGATCAGGGTATGAACTCGGCGCGTGCAACGTTAGGTACGGTCAGGCCTGGCTCGCCATGTTGAAAGGGAACTTTCATTCGGCACTGGTTGAACTCAAAGCGTGCGAAGAAATTTATCGCGCGGCCGGCGACCCTCGTGGCGAAGCACTTTGCATTCTCGATTGCGCCGAGGTCGATTTGGCGCTGGGGTTGTATTCCGATGCCTCTCGGGACGCTCGAAGGAGTGAAAGACAGTTCCGGCGACTTGGGCTCCGGTATGAGAGCGCCAAATCGGCGTTGTTTCAGAGTCAAGCAGCGCTGCATCTTGGCCTTTTCTCGCAAGCGCGCGCCGCCAGACGACGGGCAAGTTCCGGGTTCATTAGGGAGAGCAATCAAGCGTTTCAAGGTGTGACGGAACTACTGGCCGCCGATTTACTCGTGAACGCTTCGCAGAGGGAAGGTATGCTGCGAAAAGCCAGAGCTCACTTCCGGCTGAGTCAGCTGCGACTGTGGGAGGCAGTGTGCGACCTCAGGTCTGCAACTGTCGGTGAGCAAGTCGATTCGGCCTTGAGTCGGCTCAAGTCCAATTCCGCTGTACAGACTGTACCCCATTTGTACTCGTCGTATAAGACGCTGCTCGGCGACCGATGCGCCGATGACGGTCGATTGGACGAGGCGAAGCATTTCTGGGCAGAAGCGGCGGAAAAAATCGACAGCGTCCGAAGCCAACTTCCGCCGGTTGAACTACGAAACTCGTTCACACAAAAACTTCCCTCCCCCCATCGCCGGCTGATACGAGCTGAACGCCGGCGCAGCCCTCGCCTGGCCGCGATCTGGTCAGAGCGACTCAGCACGGCCGGACTGTGGTCGCCGGTTCACCCAGTTTTCTCGACTCAGCCGGCTCGTATGCGCGTGCGGAATAGCTTGCACGAGCTTTCCAACCAGATCGCATTCCTGATGCACCACATGGCCGGTGTCTCCGGCGAGCGAGGCGTGAGCTCCGAGCGTGCCCGACAGATTGTCGCCCGGTTGCAGTCGCAAATCAGGGATGAATTCATGGCAATGGAGCAGGTGCACTCCACCGGAAGCGACTCGGTCGAATTTCTGGATTCGTTGATTGCCAAATTGTCAGATTCTTCCCCAATTGTCCAATTTCACGTTGGAACAGAAAGTATCACCGCCTTCGTTCACTTCGCAGGGAAGACTACCGCACATTACATTGAAGACGGTCGCGTTCGCCTTGAGAGCGCCTTGGAACGATGGCGCTTTCTGCTCGAACGACAATTGTGGTCGGCGCAAGCCGAGGCCGACTTTTCGCCCAACACCGAATCAGCCCTGTGGACGGAAATCGGCGATTGGCTCTGGAAACCTCTGGGAATCCCGGCCGACGCTCCGTCAGTCGTGATCATCCCGGAAGGCGAGCTTGCCAATCTGCCATGGAATGCAATCGGTGTCGACGATGTCTCTCTCATGGAGCGACACACGATCACCCTCGCCCCCAGTTTGCGTCACTGTGCCGCCGCACAGGAAGTTAAGACCGATTCAATCGGAGTCGAAGTTTTCCGTGGCGCTGGATTGGATCTGCAAAACGCCGACTCCGAATTACAGCTATTAACTGAAGCAGCGCCGGCACACACGGTGGTGCACAATCCAGCAAAACGCGACGATTGGCCGGACTCCTCTGACGACTTCCTATGGCATTTTGTCGGTCACGCTGTGATGAATGAAGAAAACCCCTTTTACTCGTTCCTTGCGATGGCCGATGGCCCGATGTTTGCGGCTGATTTCCGCCTTCGAAAGTGCCGTGTTAATCTCGTCACGCTGGCGGCCTGTCGGACTGCCGAACAAGCAGCTTTGCCGGGGGAGGAATCGACCGGGCTGGTGAGATCACTGCTTGAAATGGGCGCCCGCAATGTCATCGCCGGCCATTGGCCGGTTTCCGACGAAAGCACTTCCTTATGGATGACGACATTTTACAAAAGGTACTTGGGAGGCGAGCCGCTGCACCGCGCAACGCGTACGGCGGCGCTCGCTGTCCGCGACCGGTACCCCTCTGCGTTTCACTGGTCCGCATTCTCGATACACGGTGCCGGACCAACTGGAGAGAAATATGCGTCGAATTAGCATTCTATACCTTACCATGATGGCAATCGTGCTGCTGTCCATAGGTGCAGCTGTGGCGCAGAGCGGACAGGGACCCGGTATTCCCAAATACAAGCCATCGGAAATCGTATGCAAAGTAGACTCGACCACGACTATCGAGGAGATAAACCGGCTCTTCGGAACTACAACTCGAGGTCATCAGCAGGTCACCAACTGTTACCTGCTTTTTGTCACGGGCGGACGCAACGCCGACAGTTTGGCTCAGGTGATCAGCCAGAGCCCGGGTGTGATTTATTGCAGTCCCAATTTCTTCCTGAGTACACCCGAAGGCCTCCAACGAAGTGACCCTTTTCCGGACTTGCAGATTTCGGGTGTCATGGATACTCAGGAGGCTGTTACCAGCACCGGACTACCGCTCGCTCAGACGGTGTCCACAGGGGAGTATGCGACGGTCGCCGTGATTGATGGAGGCGCAAACTTTAGCCATCCGTACTTCCAGGACAAGCCCGGCTTGCTCGTTTCGGTGTGGGATTACGTAGATACGGACTCCCTCGCAAACGATGAACCGGGCGGATCATCATCAGGACATGGAACATTTGTCACCGGGATCATTCGCCTGGTGGCCCCCTCGGCGCACATTCGCGTCTATCGTGTTCTGGACACGGCGGGGAGCGGTGACGGATTTGTCATCGCCGGCGCCGTCCTGCGGGCTATTGAAGACAGTTGCCGCGTGATAAACCTCAGTCTCGGGATGGTCGGCATACACGACGCCCTAAATGACGCCCTTATCTACGCACGACAACAGGGTGTCATGGTTTTCGCCGCGGCCGGAAACGACTCCACCGACCTGCTCAGCGTCTTTCCCTTCCCGGCGTCGCGAGAGTATTGCGTTGCCGTTGCCGCAACTGACTCTGTTTTGCACAAAGCAGATTTTTCAAACTATGGCCAGCGGATCGATATCTGCGCGCCCGGGACCCGCATATACGCGCCGTATCTTGATTCGCTTTATGCTTGGTGGGATGGAACAAGTTTTTCCACTCCGTTTGTCACGGGCCTGGCGGCCCTGCTGATTTCTCAGCATTCGAGTATCACCTGGGACAGTTTATACAGCGCCATTTGGCTGTCTGCCACCGCCATTGATTCGCTCAACCCCGGGTTCGAAGGATCATTGGGAAGTGGCTTCATCAATATGTCCGAGGCGCTGGGGAGACGACTAACTCGAGGAGAGTTGACCGGAGACGGTCATGTTGATATCGCTGATCTGACGATGCTGATTACCTTTCTGTATCTCGATCTGTCGAGACCACATCCTGGAATAGCAGCCGACGTTGATTGCGACGGTGCAGTGGACATTAGCGATCTAACCAGAATGATCGACTATCTCTACCTCTCCGGTCCTCCTTTCTGCCAGACTCGCTGAAAGCCACTGACTTTGCCGGAGGATGCGGACTGGTTCAAAAGAGCCGGTCCGCTCTTCATTTGGGCCCGGCAACTTTTTTTTTGCAACACTGCTTCATCCGAACGGAAAATCGGAGTTTCTCCTCTGTAAAGCAGATGAACTTATCCAATAACAACAGACACAACCACCTTTGTATGTGGAGGAATCAATGAAAATCAGGACTCTTTTCGTCGGCGCAATTATCACGATGATGATCGCCGTAATCGTCGTGGGTTGTTCCAAGGACGCGCCTTTGCAGCCATCGACAACCAATCTGGTAAGTTCGGCAAGGTCGGCAGCGCTTAGCCAGACCCAGTTCGCCGCTCAGATTCAAAGTCGAGTCGAGGCTCAAAGAATGCTCACTTTCCTCGGCCGACCCGACACCGTAATTGCCAATCAGAATTGCGAAATCACTCGACTGCAGCAAGGTCAGGAAATGCCCGCTTCGTTCGGGGAAGTACAAGTCGGCGACTCCGTTCAGGTGTTCGGGGAGCAGAATCAGTACGGATATGTATATGCCTATAAGCTCCGTATCCGCTGGCAGAGCCAGGATTCATGTCAGCTCATCTCGCGTGTTGCGACAATGGACAGGGATAGACTCAGATTGACTCTTCGAGACTGCAGTGACACGGTGCTGTTTGATCAGAACTGCGCATGTGTACGGCAGACCAAACAGCTCGAGATTCGTTCGCAGCTTGGCGAATTGAAAGTCGGTGACTCAGTACACATCACCGGGTCTCGCGGACCGAATGGGTATGTCTACGCCCACCACTTTCGCATTTGCACTTCCGATCCTACCGGTCGCTGGGATATCGCGTTCAAAGACACGATCGCAACAATCAACTATGCAGAGGGTACTTTTACCGTCGTGAACCGGCCGGAGTTGATCGTGACCGATGCGAATACCGTCATCCGCGGGATTCTGACGCGCATTACACCTGAAGGCAACAATCAAAACCGAATGGTCGACGCATCCGCCGCTGGACCGTATCAGTGGGGCCAGACATTTGTCGACACCCTTCTGCTCTTCACCGATTTAGAGGAAAGTGATGTCGTGCAGATTCACGCAGTCTACCTTGATTCCACGACGCTACTGGCAACCTGCATTACCTTGGTAAACTGCGCTCAAGTGGAGCAGAAGAAGTGCGTGGAGTTCACAGATACTATCCGTGAGATCAATTACGCCTCCCGCTCTGTGACTTTTTCGACTGCCTCATGGATAGGTACAGTGTGCAACGGTGCGTTGTTGACCTCCCCTGATGGCGCTCCTCTCACCCTGATGGACTTCCTGGCCGGTGACCGGGTGGCAGTAAAGGGATTTCCAGTGACCGAGGATTCACTGAGAATTTGCGTGATGACCAAGGTCGCCAACGACTGATTTCCCCCCTCCTGCTAAGTGAAGCCGCTATGGGTGCCAAAACACCATAGCGGCATTATTATTTCCTACACCCCAATTGTTTTCTTGTCGACGAATGCAAACCTCGACGGCTCCGACTTTCGGCGTCGAGGTTAGTAGTGACCCACAGTTATCGGATTAGAATACACACCAAAGCGCCAGGGAAAGATGGGTCATTTATGTCCATAAATGGCGGGCTCTACGAGACGACTTCCGCAACTGGGTAGTATCTGTAGCCTAATCAAATTTGAGATTCACATGATGCCAAAGGTCTGAATCCCGCCCCCAGCGGCGGGGTCTTTTCATTAACCTATATAGTCCGTTGGCGTCCCTCCTCGCGTGATACGGACCCTGCCAACAATTTCGATCCGCGTATGTCACTGCAGTCCAACTTGTTCCATTGGCACAAGGATCATCCCAATGTATTCCTTGAGAAAAATTTCTCAATTTCCGCTTGACTCTGCCGATCAAAATAATAGATTAGCAGACAGAAGAGTCTTAAATCGGAAATAATCTATGTTGTTTTCAAAAGGCTGTACCTACGCAATTCGCGCCTCGCTTCTTGTCACTCTGAAAGAGACCGAGGAGCAGCGCAAATTCATTCCCATCCGGGAACTGGCGGACGAGCTAAGCTTGTCGTTTCACTTCTTGACCAAGATCATGCAGTCGCTGACCGAAGCGCGTATCATTGATTCTTTCCGAGGTCCCAATGGTGGAGTCGGACTCGCCAAGGCCGCGCGCGACATCTCGCTGTTGGATATTGTGGCGGCCGTTGATGGCATGTCGCTCTTTCAGGACTGCGCTCTCGGTCTCCCCGGTTGTGGCGACACGACTCCCTGCCCTTTGCACGAAAGCTGGGCGAAACGCCGGGAAGAACTCCGAAGGATGCTCGCAAAAACCAGTCTTGCCACCCTTGCTAAAGACATTCGTAACGGCTCAATTCGAAACTGAATGTTTGATGAGTACAACTGTGAACCATGTCTTATCGACATATTTAAGATATAAGACTCCGCAATCTTATTATAAGATACTCAACGGAGCATTACAGGGCACTTTCAAAAACCCACAATTTCAGAGGAATACCTGATATGAAACTTCGATTCAACTACGGCCTCCTTATCGCCGTGAGCTTGACCTCAGCCCTTGGCATTCTTGCCGCCGGCTGTAGCTCCAAGCCAGAGACACCTGAGGAAAAGCTGGCGCGCTGGACAGCCGGCAACCTAAACGAATTCGAAAACGAAAACGGAATAGGTCCGGTCACAGAGAAAGTTGAAGTCGGTCCGCTTGACCCTGCAATGGCCGACCAAGGGAAGGCCGTTTTTGTCCAAAAGTGCGCGACCTGCCACTATTTGGACATGCGCAAAACCGGCCCGCCGCTTCGTGACGTTACAAAGCGTCGCACCGCCGCATACGTTCTTAACCAGGTTCAAAATGCTGAATTGATGGGCAAGCTACATCCCGACGGAAAAAAGCTCGTCGCTCAATATGCCCAGTATATGACCATCCAGGGAGTAACCCCGGAGATGGCCCGGCAGTTGTTGGAATTCCTGCGTTCCGAGGTAGACAAACCCGCCCTGCCGATGGAACAGCAACCCGGATTTGGCGTACCCCCACCACCCCCGCAACCCACCACAACCAAATAGAGATTGATCACTGTGGATAGATTCAGGAAGGAGAATTCAATGAGAAGTCTTATCACAAGATACTTTGCTGATATAGCCGGCACATTGATTGTATTATTGTTGATTACCGGATGCGGCAAGAAAGAAGAAGTCGGGGGCTTCGGCGACGCCGCCTCCAAAGTCTATGTAGCGCCCGGAAGTTATGATGAATTCTACGCATTTATGTCGGGCGGATTTTCAGGACAGGTCTCGGTGTACGGCCTGCCGTCGGGCCGACTGTTCAGGGTCATCCCGGTATTCAGTCAGGACCCCGAAAAGGGGTACGGATATTCCGAAGAAACGAAAAATCTTCTGATGACGTCGCACGGCTTTGTACCGTGGGACGACGCCCATCACCCGCAATTGTCCCGCACCAATGATTCCCTTGACGGTCGCTGGCTGTTCATAAACGGCAACAATACGCCGCGCGTGGCGCGTGTTGATCTGACAACCTTTGAGACCGATGAGACTATCGAGATTCCGAATTCTGGCGGTAACCACGGCTCGCCATTTATCACACCGAGCACGGAATATGTGGTTGCATCGACACGTTTTAGTCTGCCTATTCCACAAAAGGACGTGCCGATCAATTCATACAAAGAGAATTTCAAAGGCACGATTTCGTTTATCAAAGTCGATCCGACAACCGGCCATATGACAATCGCCTTCCAGTTGCTTGTACCAGGCATCGATTACGACCTCTCGCGCGCCGGCAAGGGGCCATCGTATGGATGGTCTTTCTTTACGTCGTACAATTCCGAAGAGGCCAACACCCAACTCGAAGTTAACGCCTCACAAAACGACAAGGACTATGTCGCAGCGGTAAACTGGAAAATGGCCGAACAATTGGTTGCCGAGGGAAAGGGACAAAAGTGGCCGTGCAACTACTATCACAATTATGTCGATGAAGGTCAGGTTGCGCAAAGCGAGATTATCAAAGAAGTCACTGTTCTCAACCCGACTGACTATCCGGGGATGATGTTTTATTTGCCTACTCCCAAATCGCCGCACGGTTGCGACGTGGATCCGAGTGGAGAGTACATTGTAGCAGGGGGCAAATTGGCGGCTATGATCCCCGTACATTCATTCACGAAATTTCAGCAGGCAGTCGCAAACAAGGACTTCGCCGGTGAACTGGAAGGCATACCGATCGTCAAGTACGAATCAACTATCGCCGGCGAAGTGCAGAATCCCGGCTTGGGGCCGCTCCACACCGAATTCGACGGGAAGGGGTTCGGATACACCTCAATGTTCCTGTCCTCAGAAATTGTCAAATGGAAACTCGGAACATGGGAAGTTGTTGACCGCATTCCGACCTATTATTCCATCGGTCACCTCTTGATTCCCGGCGGCGATACAAAACAGCCGTTTGGCAAATATGTCATCGCGTTGAACAAGATCACTAAGGATCGGTATCTTCCAACCGGTCCGGAACTCACTCAATCGGCCCAGTTGATCGACATTTCCGGCGACAAGATGAAAATGTTGCTCGACTTCCCGACTATCGGCGAGCCCCACTACGCGCAAGCCTGTCCGGCTTCACTGATCAAGGACAAGTCTGTAAAATGGTATCCCATTGATCAGAATAAGAATCCATATGGAGTGAAGTCCGAAGCCGAGTCTAAGGTAGTTCGCGAAGGAAAAATCGTACACGTGTATCTGACGACCATCCGCACCCACTTTGCGCCCGACAATATTGAAGGAATCAAGACCGGCGACAAAGTCTATTTCCATGTGACCAATCTCGAACAGGATTGGGATGTTCCACACGGCTTTGCGGTCAACGGCGCTAATAACTCAGAATTGTTGGTTATGCCTGGCCAGACCCGCACACTATTGTGGGAGCCAAAATCAGCCGGCGTCTACCCCTTCTATTGCTCCGATTTCTGTTCGGCCCTCCATCAGGAAATGCAGGGATACATACGGGTGTCGAACTGAACCGAGATTGGCAATATGTTAGTAATCAGTACAACACAACCGCAAAAGGGAGAGGGACACAAACCCCTCTCCCCGGCCGGTGTGATTCCAACAGCGCTGTCCAAAATGAGACCGTTATCGCGTATTCTGATCGCTTTGGCGGCGTTGGCTCTTTCAGTTACCTACTTCACACCCCTTTGGAAAATTGCCCTTGTAGCACCACAGTATCCGGAAGGGCTTGGCTTCCAGATTTGGATAAACCAGATGCAGGGAGAACATCCGGGTGATCTTGAGAAGATCAATAATCTCAATCATTACATAGGCATGAAGAAGATTCACCCCGAATCTATCAAGGAGCTACAGATCATGCCGTGGATAATGCGTGGCGTAATGCTCCTCGGCCTATTGGCGGCTGTGATTGGCCGGCGATGGGTTCTGCTGACTTGGTTGCTCGTGTTTGCAATTGTAGCTATAGCAGGATTCGTGGACTATTATCTCTGGGGATACGACTACGGTCACAATTTGGATACGGCCCATGCCATCATCAAAATCCCCGGCATGTCGTATCAACCTCCGCTCATTGGCGCCAAGAAACTCCTAAACTTTACAGCCATATCGCTTCCGGGATCAGGCGGTTGGTGTGCGGTTGGCTCGTTTGTCGTCGGCTCACTTGTGTGGCTGTTTGAAATGCGCCGAAAGAAAAGGACCGTGGTCCATGAGTAGATTTTCTCTACCGGCTATGGCTATAGCAATGGTGGCGGGACTTCAGATCATCTCCTGCACAAACAAAGGTCCAGTCGAGATCAATTACGGTCAGGACCAATGCGACTACTGCAAAATGACGATTGCCGACAAGAAGTTTGGAGCCGAGTTGGTGACGTCGAAGGGAAAAATATACAAGTTTGATTCTATTGAGTGTCTGGCCGCTCATCGTTACACTTCTTCAATTTCCGCAGAACAAATCCATTCGATGTTGGTAACAGACTTCGGCTATCCCGGGTCGTTTCTCAATGTCGACAATGCGCAGATCATCGCATCGGAACGGCAGAAGAGTCCCATGGGAATGGGGCTGGTCGCTGTAGCAACTAAACTACAGGCGGAAAAGTTGATTGAAGTAGTTGGAGGCAAAGTCTGTTCGTGGGACCAAGTGTTGAACCTCGTGTCAACAGACTGGAAGCTGGCACAGTAGATGCGTAGCGTAGCCGCCATGAGTTTCACTTGGATCGCCACCACCTGGTTGTCGGTGCCAGCAACATGTGCGGTTATCGATATGTACCCATCAGGGCAGATTCATTCTTTGAAAGCGGCTATTCAGTTGGCCCATAGCGGCGACACTGTTCGTGTCAACGCCGGGATCTTTCGCGAAAACGACATAATCGTCGACAAGGCTCTGACAATCGAAGGACGTGATTGGCCTGTTCTGGACGCCGCGGGATTGGGGCAGATCATGGAAGTTGTCGCGCCGGGAGTGACAATCACTGGCATCCACTTTGCCGGTGTTCCCACCAGCTTTGTCAAAGAACATGCGGCTATTCGAGTGAGTGGCACTCATGATTGTCGCATTATCGGCAATCGTTTTACCGACAACTTTTTCGCTGTCTACCTTGCCAAATCCGATCACTGTGGCGTTGTGAACAACCAGATGACCGGTCGCAAAACCGATCTTACCTCAGCCGGTAACGGTATTCACCTCTGGTACAGCAACAATATCGCGGTCGAGAACAACCGGGTGACTGGCCACCGCGACGGCATCTATCTTGAGTTTGTCACCAATAGCACTATCGTTGGCAATCACAGCGAGCAAAACCTTCGCTATGGACTTCACTTCATGTATTCCGATAGTTGCCGCTACGAGCACAACAGTTTCATTCACAACGGCGCCGGAGTTGCGGTGATGTATACGCATCACATTGAGATGATCGATAATGATTTCAAAGAGAGCTGGGGCGGTGCCTCGTATGGCCTGCTATTAAAAGACATCCGATTCTGCCGAATAGTCGAAAATCGCTTCACCTCCAATTCGATAGGCATACACGCAGAGGGATCGGACTACATTCAAATTGAGCGCAACCAGTTTACTGGCAACGGCTGGGCAATCAAAATCATGGCCAATTGCCTGAATGACACCATCAGTAACAACGACTTCATCGATAACTCCTTTCAGATTGCGACTAACAGTCGACAGAGTAACAGCACGTTTTCCGAAAACTACTGGAGTTCGTACCGTGGATTTGACCTGGACCGGGACGGTTTCGGGGAGGAACCATTCCGGCCGGTCAGTCTGTACGGACTTCTGGTCGAAAGTGAGCCGGCGACTCTCGTGCTAATTCGAAGTCTGCTCATAGATGTACTCAATCTCGCCGAACGCGTACTACCGACGTTAACCCCCGAGGCGCTGATCGATAGTAAACCTCGCATGAGGCCAGTCACATGATTGAAATCACCCGACTTCACAAACGATTCGGTCGCTTTGTCGCCTTGCATGATATCAATTTGTCGATTGAACGCGGCCAGATAACCGGGATCATCGGCCCGAACGGTTCAGGAAAATCAACGCTTATGAAATCTCTGTTGGGACTGGTAACGCCGACCTCGGGCGACATCAGTATCGACGGATACCTGCTCGACGGCTCCAGCGACTATCGTCAGTCGCTTGGATATATTCCGCAAGTCGCCCGATTCCCGCTTGACCTGACCGGTCGCGAAACGATCGAAATTGTCAAAGGTCTCCGACAACAGCCCACAGTGCGAGAGTTTGAATTGATTGACCTTTTCGGTCTGGAAAGCGAACTTCCCAAGCGAGTCCGCACAATGTCTGGTGGGACCCGCCAGAAATTGAGCATCGTACTGGCCTGTATGTACTATCCGGTACTTCTGGTCTGCGATGAGCCAACCGCCGGATTGGATCCCGTTGCCAATACCAGACTCAAGACGCTTCTGAAATCTCTCAAGGACCAGGGGCGGACAATCTTGTTGACCACCCATATCATGACAGATCTTGATGAGATAGCCGACAACGTTGTTGTTTTACTCGAAGGGCGTGTGCAGTTTGCCGGTTCGATTCGGAGTCTGAAGTTACAGACCGAAGAAGTACACCTTGAGGCCGCGGTAGCGCGCCTTTTGGAGAATCGAGGCGTGGCATGAAAATCGCGGCTCATGTCGCCTGGTACACTGTTCGCGATCTCGCCCGCAATCGCTGGGGACTCTTGTACGCCGCTTTCTTTGTCGTCGTAACTGTCGGGCTTTTCTATCTGCAGGCGCAGTCAGCGAAAGTTGCAGTCAGTTTGATGAGCGTTTGCCTCTTTCTTATTCCTCTTGTGAGCTCACTATTTGGCACAATCTATTTCTATAACTCTCGGGAGTTCATCGAGCTTGTCCTCACGCAGCCAGTCGGGCGACGGACAGTCTTCTTGGGGATGTTTTCCGGTCTGGCCTTTGGTCTCGTCGCCGGATTTGTACTGGGCGTGGGGTTGCCCGTTGCAATAATGGGCAACTGGTCGGGTGGCCAGTTTTTGTCACTGGGTCTGTTGATCTTTGTTGGTTCGTTCTTGACTGTGATATTTCTCGCTCTGTCCTTCCTGATGGCAATCATATTCGATGATCGCGGCAAAGGTCTTGCCGCGGCCCTGGGAGTCTGGTTGTTCACCGCCTTGCTTTATGACGGCCTTGTCTTGCTTGCGGCGATGAGATTCTCAGACTATCCGCTGGAAACGCCACTATTGATCGCGTCATTGGCCAATCCGATCGACTTGGCACGCGTAACTTTGCTTGTCAAAACCGACTGGGCGGCCCTCATGGGTTACACAGGAGCAGTGTTTAATCGGTTTTTTGGAACGGGAATGGGCGTATCCGTTGCTGTTGTGTCGTTAGTTGGCTGGACCCTTTGCCCACTCTTTTTTGCTATGCGCAAATTTCGGTTGAAAGACATGTAATTGTAGGAAGAACGCGTGAATATGTCACTTGTACGGTTTCCCCGTCTCATTGTTAAGTGGTTGTTCAATTTGAATTCTCGCCAATTGGGCTTTCTCAATTTGATTACGGTCAGCACGTTCTTCGTATGCGGATTAATTTCTATTCTCGCTATTCAATTGGACATGCTCTCGCCAGTCTCCCGACTCCTCAACGCAAGTCTATTCGGGAAGATGCTGACTGAGCACGGCCTGGTGATGGTGTATCTGGTATTAGTTCCGCTTTTCCCAGGCGTCTTTGGATTTCTGGTCCTGCCGGCATCGGTTGGCGCAACCAATCTTGCGATGCGCAGAACAAACATAGTTGCATGGCTTCTGCTCGCTTTGGGCGGAATTATCGTAATCGTTGCCGTGTCACTTGGGGCCTACGGCACCGGGATGAAAATGGTTATTCCACCGGATTCTCACTCTTTGAATTTTTCGGCGTTGCTGGTGGGCCTCGCGATGGTGGCAATTTCAGTTTTGCTCAATAGCATGAGTATCTTGCGTACTCTCCTGTCTTCTAAGTTCCGATCGGTCAAATGCCGTCAATTGTCCCTCTTTGCCTGGTATTTCCTGCTGGGCTCTGCGATCATGGTTCTCATTGCACCGATTCGAATCATCTCGCTACTTCAACCCATACTGCAACACCTTGTGAATTGGAATTGGGGAACCGCAATTGCTGGTCCGGGAACAATCGGTTATGATCAGATCGCGTGGTTGTATCTTGGACCGGCCATTTTTGCAATCGGGTTATTTGCGATCGGAATTGCCTTTGAGGTATTGGCCGGCAATTCCGCTCGTCAGTATTCGTCCCGCACGTATCTGGTTGTAGCTGGTTCAATACTCGCGTTTGTCAGTATCATTTATCCGATTATGAGTTTCTTGACTGGGCCAGATGTCAATTTCAAGGTTTCAGTCGAAGCGTTTTTCAAGCTGTTCACAATCATTCCTGTGTTTTTGATATTCAGGACGTTTGTCAATCAACTGACGGGTATAGGGCAACCATGGCGGACACCTGTATTGCTTGTTTTTGCTTCATTGGTGTTCGGGGTTATTGCAGGGGCTTTGGGAGCTATTATGGCCCTCCCTTCTCTTGGCCAAATGCTGGGCGGAACCTATTTCTCAGTGGCCATGATCCACATCGCCGGCGGCGGGTGTGTTGCGATGATAATAGCGGCAGGGATTGCCTACTGGTGGAATAGCTGGATCGGTCGGATTCTCCCTAAGGGACCAGTCGTCGCGACTCTCCTCGGATCGGGAGCCGGACTTGTCTTGACTACAGTACCGATGATATTGCTTGGCACCAGGGGCCTGCCTCGCGCGATGCAGGACTACTCGCCATCGTTTGAAACACTGCATTCTATTTCAACGATAGGCAGTGTTGTTATGGTAGCTTCGCTCGTAGTTGGTGTGATAATTTTATTGCAATCTCTCAGACGGCGCCGTGAAATCGAGCAAAGCAGTCCACTGCGCGGCGAATTTGCTTACGCTTCAATGCGCTCTATATCTGAGGATCGATAGTGGGAAAAAGGCATAGTTCAAACTGATATGATTCAATGAATGCCAACAACTTTTATTAGGAGTGTTTTTATGAAACCGGTTGAAATATTAAGCAGTGAACATCGGGTTATTGAAATTGTCCTCGAATGTCTCGAAAAGATGTCCCAACAGTACCAAAGGAATGGTTCATTCAATATTGACCACGCGAATGATGCAGTCGACTTTATCCGAAATTTCGCCGATCGCTGTCATCATGGAAAAGAAGAAGACAATCTCTTTCCGGCATTGGTGAAAAAAGGTATGCCCATCGACGGCGGACCAATCGGAGTAATGTTGTTTGAACACACAAAAGGTCGTGAATATGTCGCCGCGATGGCACAAGCACTAAGCGAAGTACCTCAACTTGGCGACAAGGCGAAAAATCGCTTTTTCCAATCGGCCAGCCAATACGTAGAGTTGTTAAGAAGCCATATCCACAAAGAGGACCACATCCTATTCCCGATGGCCAATCAAATCATGAGCGATCAGGATCACGCGGCGATGTTGCAACTCTTCGACAAAGTTGAACACGAACATATCGGGGCGGGAGTTCATGAAAAATACTTAAAGCTCGCCCAGTCGCTGGCCACGGCCTATGGAGTTGATCCTTCCGCCATAGCCAGATCGACAAGTGGTGGCTCATGCGGGTGCCACCATTGAAGAGACGGTAATCTCAATAGCTCTGGTGGCCTTGAGTTGGTTTAGAACTGTAAGGCATGGTCTAACAACAACTTAAATCTTGCGGG
>CAYVWS010000005.1:0-18172 GCA_964455535.1 uncultured Ignavibacteriales bacterium
AGGAAGAAGTCGGTTGCCGCGGCGCTCAGACGCTGGCGTACGTGAGTGATCCTGATGTGTGCATTGTTGTCGACACGGGGATCGCGCAGGATGTCCCGCCGGATGGCGGCGGTAAGGTTGAGAAACTCGGCGGGGGACCGTCGATTCTGATTTTCGACGCCGGCATGATTCCGAATCTGAAACTTCGTGATTTAGCGATCAAGACCGCGGAAAAGAAGAAGATTCCGTTTAATCTGACGTATATGGAACGCGGCGCGACCGACGGCGGCAAGATTCATGTCACGCGCGCGGGTGTGCCATCGGTGGTGATCGGCCCGCCAGTTCGATACATACATTCACATAACGGCCTCATGCACCGTCGGGACTATGACAATACGGTCAAACTCGTATGCGAATTGATCGCGCAGCTTGACGCCAAGACGGTGGCCTCGCTGACCCAGGGATAAGAAATGGCACTGGTATTTCGGAACAGTCTTTCGCGTTCGAAAGAAGAATTCAAACCGCTTGAAGCCGGCAAAGCGCGGGTGTATACCTGCGGACCGACAGTGTACAATTTTGTGCATATCGGCAATCTCCGCACGTTTATGTTCGAAGATCTGCTGCGTCGGTACTTGAAATACAAAGGGTACGAAGTCACGCAGGTGATGAACCTGACTGATATCGACGACAAGATTATTCGCGGCGCGAATGCGCAGAAAAAGACGCTTAAGGAATTCACTGCGCCGTATATAGAAGCGTTTTTTGCGGATATAGATCAGGTCGGGATCGAGCGGGCGGAGCGATATCCGGCAGCGACCGATCATATTCCCGAGATGGTGGCGATCATCAAAGACTTAGTCGCGCGCGGGATGGCGTATGAAGTTGAGGGAAACTACTACTTCAAGATCGCCGCGTTCAAAGACTACGGTAAACTAGCTAATCTCGACATGAGCGGGCTCAAAGCTGGAGCGCGCGTGGCGGCTGATGAATATGAAAAGGAGTCGGTTTCGGATTTCGCGCTTTGGAAAGCGCACGATGAAGCCGACGGTGATGTTTTTTGGGACACCGAGATCGGTAAGGGGCGTCCCGGTTGGCACCTCGAATGTTCAGCCATGTCGATGAAATATCTCGGCAAGCAGTTTGACATTCACACCGGCGGTGTCGACAACATGTTTCCCCATCACGAAAACGAGATTGCCCAGTCGGAGGGCGCGACGGGGGAGAAGTTTGTCAATTACTGGCTGCACGCGGAGCATCTGATTGTCGAAGGCAAGAAGATGTCCAAGTCGCTCGGGAACTACTTTACGCTGCGCGACATTTTGGCGAAGGGATATTCGGGGACTGTGGTCAGATATCTGCTGTTGTCGACGCACTACCGCCAGCAATTGAATTTTACCTTTGACGGCCTCGACGCGGCCCGCGGCGCGCTTGAGCGATTCAACGACTATATCGGGAATCTTGAGGACTTCGCCGGAGGCAATTCAAGCGGAGAGGCGACTGATATCCTCAAGAAATCGAGCGACGAATTCGAGCACATGCTTGACGACGACTTGAATATCTCCGGCGCGCTTGGAATCGTGTTCGACATGATTCGCGACATTAACCGTCTGAAGGCAGAAGGGAAGCTGTCGACCTCGGATCGCGATGCCGCGCTGTCGCTGGTGCGCAAATTCGATACGGTGCTTGGATTCGAACTGAAGAAGCAGTCGCTTGAGTCCGAGGTAGAGGCGCTAATAGCGCGACGTCAGGCGGCTCGCAAGGCCAAAGACTTCGCGTTGGCCGACCGAATTCGGGAACAGTTGACCGAAAAAGGAATTCTGTTAGAAGACACGCCGCAGGGCGTGAAATGGAAAAAACAGGTGTGACGGTCGGTTCGATCTTAGGTGTCAGAACGACTACACTCTTTACGATAGACACGATAGCCGGCGTAACTCAGTTGGTAGAGTACCTGATTTGTAATCAGGCTGTCGGGGGTTCGAATCCCTTCGCCGGCTCATTATTTCAACGCCACAGTCGTGTGGCCTGACCTTTGCAGGCGAGGCATATGGCATCGTCGCATATCCCATCATTCGATAAGCGAATCGCGGTAACCGGTGGAGCCGGATTTATCGGCTCGAATCTGCTTTTACACCTGGTGCCGCGCAATCCCAGCTATTTATTCGTCAACATCGATTGCCTGACGTACGCGGCAAATCCGGAGAATTTGGCGGCTATTGAATCTTCACCCAATTACGTATTTGAAAAGCTCGATATCTGCAATGCAGCGGCGCTGAGAGAGTGTTTCGAGCGCTTGTCGATAAACGCCGTGATTCATCTGGCCGCCGAGTCGCATGTCGACCGGTCTATCATCGGACCGGCTCCGTTTGTGCAGACAAATCTGATCGGGACATTTAATCTGCTGGAACTGGCTCGGGCTGTGGTCGAGCGGGGCGGATCGTTCAGATTTCACCAAGTGTCGACCGACGAGGTCTTCGGTTCGGCGGAAGATTCGCAGGTGTTCAGCGAAGGCGATGCCTACCGCCCAAATTCACCGTACGCCGCGAGCAAGGCCGGAGCCGATCATCTGGTGAGGGCATATCACAAGACATATGGGCTCGAGGCAGTCATATCAAATTCGAGCAACAATTTCGGGCCGTATCAATTTCCGGAAAAGCTGATTCCGCTGGTAATAAGAAACGCGGTGGCGGGATTGCCGATCCCGGTGTATGGTGACGGTAAGCAAGTGCGCGACTGGTTGTTTGTTACCGATCATTGCGCGGCGCTTGAGAAGATTTTCCACCGGGGCAGAGCCGGGGAGTCGTACACGGTGAGCGCCGGTGTGCGGATGGAAAATCTCGCGCTGGTGAAATTGATCTGCCGAAAGATCGACGAGCGACTGGGCGGATCGCCTCGCGCCGAAAAGATCGTCTTTGTGGCGGACCGTCCGGGACACGACCGACGGTACGCCCTTGATTCGTCCAGACTCACGACCGAACTCGGTTGGAAGCCGGAATTTGGTTTCGAAGAAGCGCTCGACAAAACGATTTCCTGGTACCTGTCGCACAGCGAGTGGATCGAGAAGTGCACAAGCGGCGAATACCGGCAGTATTATTCCGGCATGTACGACCAGAGGATCGAAGAGGCCAGATGAGCACGGGTATTACCAAGGGGATCATATTGGCGGGAGGGAGCGGGAGTCGGCTGTATCCGGTGACACAAGTCGCCTGCAAGCAGTTGCTTCCGATCTACGACAAGCCGCTGATTTATTATCCGCTGTCGACACTCATGCTCTTCGGCATCAGAGAGATTCTGATCATTTCCACGCCACGCGATTTGCCGCTGCTGAAGTCTGTCCTGGGCGACGGCAAAAAGCTGGGAATCGCCCTGACTTACGCAATCCAAGAAGAACCAAAGGGAATCGCGCAGGCGCTGCTTATCGCAAAGAAGTTTCTTGCCGGCCAACCGTGCGCGTTGGTTCTTGGGGACAACATTTTTTACGGCAGCTATGACTTTTTGCGTGAGGCCCGCGAGTTTCATCCGGGCGCGACGGTGTTCGCCTACGTCGTGCGGAATCCGGAGCGATATGGCGTAGTGACGCTCGACGCTCATGGTAAGCCCTTGTCGATTGTCGAAAAACCGGAAATGCCGGCCTCGAATTGGGCGGTTACTGGATTGTATTTGTATGATGCGCAGGCGGCTGAAATTGCAGCCGAGCTCAAGCCGTCGACGCGGGGTGAGTTAGAAATTACTGATGTCAACCGGGCATATCTCAACCAGGGCCAGCTGAAAGTCGTGCGACTTGGCCGGGGGATCGCTTGGCTCGATACAGGAACTCCGGACGATATGCTTAACGCGGCAGAGTTCATCGCCACTATCGAGCGTCGGCAGGGGCTGAAAATTGGATGTATTGAAGAAGTTGCGTTTCAAATGAAGTACATCGACGAAGCGGGGCTCACGCGTGTAATCGATCAGCTTCCGAAGTCGGACTACCGGGCATATCTGGAACGAGTGGCCAACGATGGTCGGCGCCCGCGCTAAAATTCTGATCACAGGATCGAAAGGGCAGCTCGGCTCGGAGTTGAAGCAATACTTCGCGTCCACACACTCGGTCGCGGGATTTGACAGAATCAACCTTGATATTACTGATCGTGAACGGACACTATCGGTAATCACTCGTGAGAAGCCGGATATTGTCTTTCATTGCGCGGCCTGGACCAATGTTGACGGATGTGAATTGAATTCGGAAAAGGCGATGAATGTCAATGCGGGTGGTGCCAAAGCCGTGGCGGAGGCCTGTCGCAACATTGGCGCGTTGATCGTCTATTTCTCAACTGACTATGTATTTGACGGAGCGAAAGGTTCGCCATACGTAGAAACTGATGCGCCGCATCCTCTGTCGGTTTACGGTAAGTCAAAGCTGGCCGGAGAAGAGGCGGTGCGAGCGGTGTCTTCCGATCATCTGATTATTAGGACATCTTGGATATACGGAGCGTACGGAAAGAACTTTGTCGAGACAATGCTGAAGCTCGCGACGGGGCAATTGGCGGCGCCATCCGCGGGGCAGCCGACTCTTCCCATCAGGGTTGTCGACGATCAGATCGGGTGTCCGACCTGGACATTCAGCATCGCCAAACAATTGGCGCTCATTCTTGAGAAGCGATTGCGGGGGACTATTCACGTTGCTTCGGGCGGCGAAGTGTCCTGGTTCAGACTCGCCGACGAGATATTCAGACATCGAAAACAGAATATTCTGATCGAAGCTATCACCTCAGAGGAACTTGCCCGACCGGCCCCGCGTCCGCGATATTCAGTCATGGCGAACCAACGTTTGACCGAAGCGCGCTGCAATATCATGTCGCATTATCTAGAGTCGCTGCATAGTTTCTTAGATGCGAGACTGGAGCACTTGGTGTGAGCGGAATCGAAATTAAAGGCGTGATCGTGCGCCCGCTGATACTCAATACAGACGAACGCGGTTGGCTGGCCGAATTGTTTCGATCCGATGAGTTGCCGGAGGGATTCGATCCCGCGATGGCGTATGTGTCGATGACACTGCCCGGAGTCACACGCGGCCCCCATGAACATGAGAAGCAATCGGATTTCTTCTGTTTTCTGGGTCCGTCGACTTTTCGCCTATTTCTTTGGGACAACCGCGACGGTTCTCCAAATTATCGCAAGCTTTACACCAGTGAAGTCGGGCAGCTAAATCCGATGACGGTAATCGTGCCGCCGGGAGTCGTCCACGCCTATAAAAATATTGGTTCCGAGCCGGGTCTTGTGTACAATGCGCCGAATCGACTGTATCGCGGTTCGGGCCGAATGGAACCGGTCGACGAAATCCGCTGGGAGAATGACCCGCAGTCGCCGTTCAAGATTGAGGATTAAATTCGATGAGCCGATTCGATGAGGCATTTGACAGTCACGCCGCACTCTTGGCGAATGTTCGAACTTTGCGCCCGCAAATTGAGTTGATGGCGCGTGAGGCAATCACGGTGCTTGAGTCCGGCCACAAAATTCTCCTGTGCGGTAATGGCGGTTCGGCTGCTGACGCTCAGCATATCGCGACTGAACTGACGGGCAGGTATTTGATCAAAGGCCGGCGCGCATTGCCGGCCATCGCGCTGACTACCGACACATCAGCGTTGACGGCAATAGGAAATGATTTCGGATTTGAGACAGTGTTCTCGCGCCAGGTGGAAGCGCTCTCACAATCCGGCGATTTGGTACTGGG
Source organism: uncultured Ignavibacteriales bacterium (assembly GCA_964455535.1). GTDB lineage: Bacteria > Zixibacteria > MSB-5A5 > GN15 > FEB-12 > JACRAV01. Next base: position 5,690 of record CAYVWS010000005.1, read on the forward strand.
AATTTCGACCTCCGGTAATTCCGCGAATGTAGCCGAAGCACTGTCCGTGGCAAAACGTCTCGGTTGCAAGACCGCCGCATTACTTGGTGGCAACGGCGGTCACATCAAAGCTCTTGCGGATTATTCGGTTGTCATACCATCAGAAGACACGCCTCGTATTCAGGAAATGCACATACTGATCGCGCATATTCTGTGCGATGAAATCGATCAGCACTTTTCTTCCAAGTAGCATTCTCGCAAGCCCTTAACACTCGATCGGTGCTGGAAAACTTTTCAGTCGCCGGCGGTTATTTCTTCCGAATATCTCTACCGAACCCGACTTAGCAAAGGTCGCACGGGCTCGCCTAATCACAATTATATCAATGACTTAGAGGCGCCTGTCTCGCTCGCGATTGTCTCGGCACGAACTTTGATAAATGTCGGGGTGAGTACATGGATGTAACCGATGCAGGGACGCATCGCAATCCGCCCAAACGACTCGCTCGTTTCTCGGATTTTCGAATCTCCCGCATCGAACAAGGCTGGCGAGGCGCCCCGCGCCCGGAAGGGAGATTATCGAGTGTTATCCGGCAAATCAATTCTGGTCACCGGCGGAACCGGTTCATTCGGCCGCAAATTCATCGAAACCGTCATCAATCGCTACCCCGATATCAAACGGCTGGTAGTCTACTCGCGCGACGAACTCAAGCAGTACGAAATGAATCAGCAGTTCCCCGATGCGCGGTATCCGCAGCTTCGGTTCTTCATCGGCGATGTCCGCGACGGTGACCGTCTGGCCCGCGCCATGGAGGGCATTGATATCGTCATTCACGCGGCGGCGCTCAAGCAAGTGCCGGCGTGCGAATACAATCCATTCGAAGCGGTAAAGACCAACGTCATGGGCGCGCAGAACGTGATCGAAGCGGCGATGCTGACCGGCGTCAAGAAAGTCGTCGCCCTTTCGACAGACAAGGCCGCGGCGCCGATCAACTTGTACGGCGCGACTAAACTATGCTCGGATAAACTTTTCGTCTCCGCCAACAATTTCAAAGGCGCCCGAGATGTTCGATTCTCGGTCGTTCGGTACGGCAATGTGATGGGAAGCCGCGGCAGCGTGATACCGTTTTTCATGGATCGCAAGAAAGACGGCATGATCCCGATCACCGACGCCCGCATGACCCGGTTCAACATTACGCTCGAACAGGGTGTCGATCTGGTGACGTTCGCGCTCGATCATATGTGGGGCGGCGAGATTTTTGTCCCGAGAATTCCGAGCTATCGAATTGTCGACATGGCTGAGGCGATCGCGCCCGAGTGTCGCCGTGAAGTGGTCGGTATTCGTCCGGGGGAAAAGCTCCACGAAGAAATGATCACGCTGACCGATGCGATCAATACTCTTGAATTTGAACGCCATTTTGTCATTCTGCCGTCGACTCAACTGTGGGATACTGATCGGTATGCCGCGACATACGGCGGCCGGCGCTGTCCGGACGGATTCTCGTACGCTTCCAATACCAATACCGAATGGCTGTCGGTGGCTCATATCCGCGATCTGATCCGCACGCACATCGACAGGTCGTTCAATGTCGAAGACACACTGGTCTGGAGAGAGCAGCGTCGGCTGACCATCAAGGATGTCACGCGGGATCTACTGAAGACTTCGCGCGATCTGGCAGAAATGAACTATTCAATCGGGGCACGCTAATGCCGGCTACACTTGAAAACCCCGCCCAGGTTCGAACCTCATGCGCATTTTTGCCCTATGGCAGACAGTCGATCACCCAGGAAGACATCGACGCGGTCATACTTGTCCTGCGATCAGATTACCTTACGCAGGGGCCTGCAATCGACCAATTCGAGAAGGCACTCGCCAAAACGATAGGCGCCAAGCACGTTGTTTCGTGTTCCAACGGCACGGCCGCGCTGCATCTGGCTCTGTTGGCTCTTGAAATCGGCACAGGCGACGCTGTGGTGACAACACCGAATACTTTTGTGGCATCGGCCAACTGCGCCCGCTATGTGGGGGCAGAAGTCAGATTTTGCGATATTGATCCTACAACCGGACTAATGGATGTCGAGCAACTGTCACGGGTTCTGTCACGAGACGAAAAGCATAAGATTCGAGCGATTATCCCCGTGCACTTTGCCGGACAACCGGTCGAGCTGGCGCGCATCTATGATCTGGCTCGGATGCACGGCGCGTATGTGGTCGATGATGCCAGTCACGCGCTGGGGGCAACATATGCCGACGGGCGTCGCCAGTTAAGCATCGGCAACAATTCCCACAGCGATCTGACGACCTTTTCTTTTCACCCAGTAAAACATGTCGCCACCGGTGAGGGTGGTGCGGTTTCGACAGCTGATCCTATGCTCGCCGCAAGACTTCGCCAACTGCGCACGCATGGTATAACCAAGAGCGAGTTTACGTTTGAGGAGCAGGCCTATTCTGCCGACGGTGAGCTGAATCCCTGGTATTACGAAATGACCGAACTCGGCCTGAACTATCGCCTGACCGATATACAGGCGGCGTTGGGTGTGAGCCAATTGTCTAAATTGCCTGAATCGATCCAACGAAGAAATGAACTGGCAAAGCTGTACACCGAACTCCTCAATCAGACGTTTGATTCAAAGTCGGTAACGCCGCTTACGCAGCATCCCGGACTCACCAACGCCTATCATCTGTTTGTCGTTCAAATAGACTTCGAGTCTTTTGGGAAAACGCGCGCGCACGTAATGAACACACTCAAGCGCAGCGGCATCGGCACGCAGGTACACTATATTCCGGTTCATCTTCAGCCGTACTACCGCGAAATGTACCGCACGAAACCAAGCGATTTTCCAAACGCAGAACGCTATTACTCGCGCGCCCTCAGCTTGCCGATGTTTCCAGCCATGACCGATGGCGATGTCGCTTTTGTAGTCGAACAACTCAAAACCGCGCTTGCGGGAAAGTGACTGGAGTCCATGAACGCACATCCGTCGAGACTTGGGCTTGGCACAGTTCAGTTCGGGACCGACTACGGTATCAGCAACAAGCTGGGTCGCACGTCGCCTTCAGAAGTTCTCCGCATTCTTCAAACGGCCGCCGATACGGGAGTGGAGACTTTGGACACGGCAGCGCTCTACGGCGACGCCGAACAAGTGCTGGGATCGGTCCTGCCGCTCCGCCACAATTTTCAGATTGTCACCAAGACGGCTCAGTTCCGCAAAGCACGGATCACACCGGAAGATGTCCAGACACTCGAACAGACATTTCACATATCGCTTTTGAAGATGCGTCAGACGAGCGTGTATGGTTTGCTTGCGCATCACGCCGACGATTTGCTGGCTCCAGGCGGAGAACTGCTGTGGGAGCGGATGATTGAATTCAAGAAAAGCCGAATGGCGCGCAAAATTGGCGCGTCAGTGTACACTCCTGCCCAAATCGACGCTCTGCTGGAAAAATATTCTCCGGATATCATTCAGCTTCCGGTCAATCTGCTCGATCGTCGTTTGATCGACAGCGGGCATCTTCGCCGACTGAAAGAGGCGAATGTGGAAATTCATTCCCGTTCGACTTTTCTGCAGGGATTGTTGTTGATTCCACCCGACCAATTGCCGGATTATTTCCATCCGGTCCAGGGACTGTTGAGCACGTACAACGCCTGGTTGTACCAGCGCGGACTATCGCCGGTCGCGGGGGCACTGGCTTTTGTGGCGTCGCGGCCGGAGATCGACCGGGTGATTGTCGGGATTTGTTCCCGGCCGGAATTCTTGGAGATCGCCGAAGTATGGGAGGCGCTGGCGAGTCAAACGTTTGAGATGGAAGATTTCAGGTGCGATGATGAGCGGATGGTAAACCCCGCCATGTGGAGAGTAGAACAATGACCGCGCAAACACTCATACAGAAACGACGAACCCTTCAGGCCACCGATATGACGGATATTCCCGGCGCGGTGGTGACCGGAACCCGCATCTACTTGCGCGAGGTTCGCCTGTCGGACGTGAATGAAAAATACTATCGCTGGATGAACGATCCGGAGATCAACCGATATCTGGAAACTCGATTTGCGCCGCAGTCGCTTGAAACGATAGCGGAATTTGTCAAACGCATGGCCGGCAAATCCGACGAACCGTTTTTCGCCATTTGCACGATTGATACCGGAGAACATATCGGAAATATCAAAATCGGGCCGATCAATTTCCGCCATCGCCACGGTGACATCAGTCTCCTGATCGGAGAGAAGACATACTGGGGGAAGGGGTATGCGACCGAGGCGATTGAATTAGTCACTCGCTTCGGATTTGAAATCGCCAATCTGAACAAGCTCGAAGCCGGCTGTTACGCCGAAAATGAAGGCAGCGCCCGGGCATTCGAAAAGTGCGGGTACGCTCGCGAAGGACTCGCGAAAGGACATTTTCTCTATAACGGTCGGGAGACCGACTGCATCCGGCTCGGACTTAGAGCCGCCGACTACCTGGCACGGAGGACACGATGATTCTCGCCGTCTTGCAGGCCCGCAGCAGTTCATCCCGCTTGCCGGGCAAAGTGTTGAAACCGATTCTGGGAAAACCGATGCTCGAGCGACAGATCGAGCGCATCCTGAGAGCATCGAAAATTGACAAATTAGTAGTGGCCACAAGCGATGACTCCGGTGATGACGTCATCGCACAGATGTGCCAGAAAATCGGCGTTGATTGTTTTCGCGGCAGTCTCGACGACGTGCTCGACCGCTTTTTTCAGGCGGCCCGTCCGCACAGGCCGGACCATGTTGTACGCCTGACGGGCGACTGTCCTCTAGCCGATCCGTCGGTGATCGACGCGGCTATTCAGTTTGCCATTGAAGGCAAGTACGATTACGCCAGCAATACGCTTCAGCCGACCTATCCTGACGGCCTTGATGTTGAAGTATGCCGATTTGACAAACTAGAGCAGGTGTGGCGTTCGGCAACCATGAAATCGCAGCGTGAGCATGTCACACCTTATTTCTACCAGAATCCGCATTTGTTCAAACTGGGGAGTTTGACTCGCCAGCCCGATCTGTCGGCGCTTCGCTGGACAGTCGACAACGCCGATGACTTCGCCCTGATTACCTCGGTGTTCGAATCGCTCTATCCGGGAAATCCTGCGTTCGGAACCAATGAAGTGCTTGCGTACTTGAACTCGCGCCCTGAACTCTCAAAGCTGAACTCATCCTATGCCCGCAACGAGGGGTATCAGAAGTCGCTTTCTGAAGACGCGGCTGTCGCTATCCCGAAAGACTGATATGGTCAATACGCTTCGACGCTGCACTCGCTGCACGCTGCCGCAGACGCACGAGACGATTGTTTTCGATGCCGAAGGGGTGTGCAACATTTGCAGACAGCACGAGTACAAGCGCGAACATATCGATTGGACTTCCCGCAAACGCGATCTCGATACGCTTATCGAACAGTATCGCGGCAAGTACGACTACGACTGCATTGTGCCCTTTTCGGGCGGCAAAGATAGTACGTGGACGCTCTATTATCTAATACACGAATACAAGCTGAAGCCGCTGGTGGTCAGATTCGATCACGGATTCTTGCGGCCGAACCTGCATGATAACACCACTCGCGTCCTGCGCGAACTCGGAGCTGATTTCCACTCATTCACTCCCAACTGGAAAGTGGTACAAAAGCTCATGCTCCAGTCATTCCTCGAAAAAGGGGATTTCTGCTGGCACTGCCACACTGGGATCTATTCCTATCCGATGTGGGTGGCAGTGCGGTATCGCGTGCCGCTGGTGTTCTGGGGAGAGCCGTCGTCGGAATATACGTCGTACTTCGGCTACGATCAGGCGGAGGAAGTTGACGAGGCCCGCTTCAATCGCTACATCAATCTCGGTATCAACGCCGACGACATGTACGTGCGCCTGAAGGGGACGGTCGACCGCCGGGAATTGCAGCCGTATTCGTATCCGCCGCTGCGCGAACTTCGTCAACTCAATTATCGGTCAGTGTGTCTTGGGTCGTTCATCCCGTGGGATGTAAAACGCCAGTCTGAAATCATCAGTCGCGAACTGGGTTGGAAGGGGGATCAGGTTGAGAACGTGCCGGAGCAGTACAGCTATGAGAAAATCGAATGTTACATGCAGGGAGTGCGCGACTATATCAAGTTTATCAAGCGCGGGTATGCCCGTACCACCCATTTGTCATCGATTGATATTCGCAACAAGCGGATGGATCGTGACGACGCGCTTACGCTGATTGACCAAACAGAGGGGAAACGTCCGCCGAGTCTTGACCTGTTTTTGGATTTTGTCGGGCTAACCGAAGAAGAGTTTCTGCAAATAGCCATGAGCCACGGTGTCTCGCCATACGAACATGATCCCACGCCGACGGATCAAGGCACGAAAACGCACGATTTCAATTCGTGGTGTCGCAGCGGCGGGATGAGTCGAAACGAAACGCTGGTCCAACTTGAGCGATGGCACAAACGTCGGCCGACAACGGCGCCGAAGTCCGAACCGATATTGGCCGAGGAAGAAAAGTAAGATGGTAGGCGTTATCGACTACGGCATGGGAAATCTTCTGTCGGTAGCCAATGCGCTTGCGGTGTTGGGCGCAGACGTGACAATTTGCCGCGAGCCGAAATCGATTGCCCAGTGCGACCGGCTGATCCTTCCGGGTGTCGGCGCCTTTGGCGACTGTATGGAGCACCTGAATCAGTCGGGGATGATCGAGGAAATCGATCTCGCCGTACGCCAGAAAGGGCGCCCTATGCTTGGTATTTGTCTGGGCATGCAGGCGCTGGCTGGCAGCAGCTCCGAGGGAGGGCGTCATTCAGGGCTTGGCTGGATCGACGCCGAGGTGGTGCCCATATCTGTCGATGACCCGAAATATCGTATTCCGCATATGGGGTGGAACGATATCAGTGTTCGAACCGAGACACCGCTGTTTGTGGGGCTGCCCGATGCGCCTGAATTTTACTTCGTGCATTCGTATGTAGTAAAATGCAACGATGATTCAGTTGTGGCCGCACGTTGTGACTATGGTGAGTCGTTTGCAGCGGCGATTGTCAAAGACAATGTCGCCGCGACGCAATTTCATCCGGAGAAAAGCCAATACTGCGGTCTGAAAGTGCTGTCAAATTTTCTGGCGTGGAAGCCCTGAGGCGCTGATATGCTAAGACGCCGACTCATTCCCAAGTTGCAGCTCAAGCGAGCCGGTTTCGGCGGCGGCGATTTCCGTGTTTTGGTTACCACCAAGCAGTTCGACGACGTGTTCGAGGTCGGCGATCCGGTGTCGCAGGCCCGCATCTATGAATCACAGGCCGCCGATGAACTCATTTGTGTCGATCTCGATGCCACCCGTGAAGGGCGACTCTGTTCGATAGAGGTCATTCGCCGTATCGCGCAGAGTGTCTGCATGCCGCTCACGGTTGGCGGAGGCGTGACAGCGATAGACGACTTTCGCACATTGCTTGAGAACGGCGCAGATAAAGTCAGTATCAATTCGTCGGCGCTCTCCGACCCTGAGTTGATTACCGAGGCCTCGAACCGTTTCGGCGCGCAGTGCGTGGTTGTCAGTATAGATTTCAAGAAATCTCATGATGGTCGCGCTCATGTCTATTCCCACGGTGGTGAACAAGAGACCAGCCACGACGTTATCTCGTGGGCGCTCGAAGCGGAACGAAGGGGAGCGGGCGAAATTCTGCTGACATCGATTGACCGCGATGGTACGCGCGGAGGTCTCGATCTGGAAATTACCCGTGAAGTTGTTTCTCGTCTGTCGATTCCGGTCGTCACATCGGGCGGATGCGGACTGGCGCAGCATTTTATCGATGGTTTCACCAAAGGCGGCGCCGACGGTGTCGCTGCGGGTACGTATTTCTGTTTCAAAGATGAAAACCCGATGCAGACCCGGTCGCAAATTGCCAACGCCGGTATTCCGATTCGGTTACAGCGGCTGCAGTCGATTGCATCAGTGTAAGACTTAAACATCAACCGAGGTCAATCGCATATGAGCAAAACAGCTGAACAACAATCATCGCGCACCAAAAGTCTTGCCCTGCAGGAAAGAGGTAAGCGGTTAATTCCGGGACTCACGCAACTTCTGTCCAAGCGGCCGGATATGTTTGCTCCGGGAGTCTGGCCGGGATACTATTCAAAAGCGAAGGGTTGCGAAGTTTGGGATCTCGACGGCAACAAGTACATCGATATGAGCATAAGCGGTATCGGCGCAAATGTGCTCGGCTATGCCGATCCCGACATCGACGCCGCCGTTAAGGCGGTTATCGAACGCGGCGTGAGTTCCTCGCTGAACTCGCCGGATGAAGTCAAACTGGCTGAGTTGCTCTGTCGCTTGCATCCGTGGGCTCAGATGGTTCGTTACGCCCGCAGTGGTGGTGAGGCGATGACGGTGGCGGTACGCATTGCGCGCGCGCACACCGGACGAGACAAGGTAGCGTTCTGCGGCTACCACGGCTGGCACGATTGGTATTTGGCCGCCAATGTTGGAACCGAGGATGCGCTGGGCGAGCATCTGATTGCCGGACTTGATCCGCGCGGCGTGCCAAAAGCCCTCGCCGGCACCGCCCTGCCGTTCCGGTACAATCAAATTGATGAATTGAAAGCGATTGTGACGCTCAATCGCAAAGAGCTTGCGGCTATCATCATGGAACCGGTTCGCAACGAACCGCCGTATGAAGGATTCTTCGACGACGTTCGCGCCATTGCCGATGAGTGCGGCGCGGTGTTTATCATCGACGAAATCTCATCCGGATTCCGAATGAACACCGGCGGGGCGCATCTGACAATGAACATCAAGCCCGATATGGCGGTGTTTTCAAAAGCGATGGGGAACGGATATGCGGTCGCGGCGATCATCGGAAATTCCGAGGTGATGCAGTCGGCCCAGTCGACTTTTATTTCAAGTACCAACTGGACTGAGAGTATCGGCCCGGCCGCGGCTATCGCCACGATCAACAAACACGAACGGCTCAACGTGGGCGATCATCTGATGCGTATCGGCACGGCGGTGCAGAACGGGTGGAAAGCGGCGGCCAAGCAGCACGGTCTGCCAATTCATGTCGGCGGTATTCCGCCGCTGTCGCATTTCTCGTTTGAAACGCCGGATGCGCTTGCGGTCAAGGCACTCTTTGTGCAATTGATGCTCGATCGTGGATTCCTCGCGGGAAGCTCATTCTATTCGATGCTGGCTCACACCGATAACCATGTGAATGCCTATTTGACGGCGGTCGACGAAGTCTTTTCGGAAATCAGCGAGCTGCTGAAATCGGGGACGATCAGAAACCACTTGATCGGCGCACCGTCGACAGCCGGCTTCAAACGACTCAACTAAGGTTAATCTGATGTCTGTCACCGCCCCGTGGAATCAGCGCGACAGCCGACGACTCGTCGCATTCAGGGCCGATGCATCATTAAGCATCGGCACTGGTCATATTATGCGTTGCCTGACCTTAGCTGATGAATTGCGGCGTAACGGGGTAGAGTCACTGTTTATATGTCGATCTCTTCCCGGCGAGATGAGCGGGGAGATAGAACGTCGTGGGCATCGCACCGTAATGCTCACGAATCGAAATGAGAAGGACAATTCCGGCGATACTGATCGCATCGAGCAGTGGCTCGGAACCAGCGCGGCGGCGGATGCCGAAGAAACTATTCAGGCGCTTCGCCGTGAGGAGGTCGAACCCGAATGGATGATTGTCGATCACTACGGCATCGATCAACGCTGGGAGCGTCGAGTAAAGCCGCGCGTCGGATGCATGCTTGTTATAGACGATCTTGCCGACAGGTCGCATGATTGCGATCTGCTGTTGGATCAGAATCTGTATGAACGGATGTCCGAGCGGTACGAGCATCTGGTCAATCCGGACTGCGTCCGCCTGCTTGGACCGCATTATGCGCTCATCAGAGAAGAATTTCTGCAGGCCCGCACGTTTATGGAACCGAGGTCGGGCAGTGTGCATCGCCTCTTTGTCTTTTTCGGAGGCGTCGACTCGGCCAATCTGACCTCGCGCACACTGACTGCGTCGCAGAAACTGAAAGACTTGAATCTCGAAATTGACGTTGTCATCGGGAATCAGAATCCTCATCGCGCCGAAATCGAGGCGCTCGTGTCACACTTGCCGCACACTCGTCTGCAGGTGCAATCAAATGAGATGGCTCGCCTGATGGCGCAAGCCGACCTGAGCATCGGCGCAGGCGGGACCACCACCTGGGAGCGCGCCTATTTGGGGCTGCCGTCGGTGACCGTTGTTGTCGCGGAAAATCAGCGCGAGATGACCGACACTGCGTCGCGCGCCGGTGCGTGCGTCAACCTCGGATGGCATGAGCAGGTGACGGTCGACCAGATCGCCCAAGCGATACGCTCGCTGTGCGAGTCGCCGCGGATGATACGAAAAATGAGCGGACAGGCGTTGGCAATTTCGGCGCCGGAACACCTTACCGGAACAAGTCTGGTTGCGAAGGCGATGCTGCAACGAGTGAGGGTGTTGGCATAAATGGAAAGCCGCAAGAACATCCTCTATCTGGGTCCGGATCGTGCAGAAATTCGCCGGTGTCTCGAATCGACAGGAGATCGGGTTGTGCAAACGGAGGCGGATCTTCGCCTGCGCCCGGATTTGCTTGCGTCGACGGATTTGATGGTCAGCTACGGGTACCGTCATATTATTCGACCGGATGTCGTGAGCGGCTTTGCGCGCCGGATTGTCAATTTGCATATTTCGCTTCTGCCATGGAATCGCGGCGCCGATCCGAACGTCTGGAGTTTTCTGGAAGACACGCCGAAGGGTGTGTCGATTCACTACATTGAAGCGGGGATTGACACCGGCAAACTGCTCTGCCAGCGCGAAGTCAAGATGGATTCGTCGGAGACGCTGAAATCATCATATGAAAAGCTCGCAGTGAACATTGAGTCGCTCTTTGTTGCACATTGGCCCGCAATTCGAAACGGCGCAATTGAGGGTGAGCCGCAAAAAGGCCAGGGATCGTATCACAAATCGAAAGACTTGGATGTGTATCGTCATCTCTTGACTGACGGCTGGGATACGCCGGTGTCGCAGTTGGTGGGCCAAGCGCTGAGAGCCGGAAAGCGAGCGGCGCATGTTGGCTGATATCAAAATCGGCAACCGCGCGATCGGCGCGGCACACCGACCGTTTATCATCGCTGAGATGTCGGGCAATCACAATCAGTCGCTTGAGCGCGCATTAGAAATCGTCGACGCCGCCGCCGCGGCCGGAGCCGATGCCCTCAAATTGCAGACCTACCGCGCCGACACGATGACGCTCGATCTCAACCGCGACGAGTTTGCGATCACCGATCCCAAAAGTCTCTGGTGTGGCAAATCGCTCTATCAGTTGTACGAGGAAGCCCATACACCGTGGGAATGGCATGCCCCGATTATGGAGCGCTGCCGGATGCACGGTCTGATCTGTTTCAGCACGCCGTTCGACGAAACCGCGGTTGATTTTCTGGAAACGCTTGACGTGCCCGCCTACAAAATCGCCTCATTCGAAAATACCGATCTGCCGCTGATAAATAAAGTGGCCAAAACGGGCAAGCCCGTTATCATTTCGACGGGAATGGCGACAGCCGATGAGATTGCCGAAACGGTCGGTCATGCCCGCCAGAGCGGCGCTCACGAGATTATTCTTCTGAAATGCACCAGTAGTTATCCGGCGCTTCCTATCGATAGCAACCTGCGGACAATTTCAGATCTTAGAAAACGATTTGGCGTTCATGTAGGATTGTCGGATCATACCATAGGCAACACGGCCGCGATTGCATCGGTAGCGCTCGGCGCAGTGGTTATTGAAAAACACTTTACGCTCTCTCGTGCCGACGGCGGCCCCGATGCGGCGTTTTCGCTTGAGCCGCGTGAGCTGAAAGCTCTCGTGCATGAAACCAAAACGGCCTGGCAGGCGCTTGGCACAGTTGTGTATGGCACATCGGAAACAGAAAAGCGGTCGCTTCAGTTTCGCCGCTCGACGTATGTCGTGCGCGATATCAGGGCGGGGGAGAGGTTCACTCGCGAACACTTGCGTGCCATCCGCCCGGGTTTCGGTATGGCGCCGAAATTCAGTGTAGAGACCATCGGAAAAACAGCGGCCCGGGATATTCGCGCCGGTACTCCGCTCACTCAGGAACTGATAGAAGGCGAGACAGAGAAGTGAGCACGTTTCAGAGAATGCTCAAAGGGGCGTTCGTCTACGGCATAGGGGATATTCTCCTGTTCGGGATCAGCTATTTGGTCATGATTCCTATGCTCACTCGCTATTTGTCGCCAGAAGAATATGGCGTGGTTGCCACGCTCAATACGGTGACGCTGTTTCTGCTGGCCTTTTTCCAACTGGGTCTGCCATCTGCTGGATTTCGCTTTTGGTTCCTGCAATCGACTCCGGAGCGGCAGAAGACGTTCATGACCAGTATCCTTTTGACAGGGATTGTACTGTCGGGCCTGGCGGCATCGGCGTTACTGTATCTTGGCCGGCCGATCTGGGAGGCAGCGATTGAGCGTGCGTCATTTGAACAGTTTGCGCC
>CAYVWS010000005.1:18272-40780 GCA_964455535.1 uncultured Ignavibacteriales bacterium
AAATTCGCAATGCCGGTCATGCTGTCAAGTGTTGTCGCACTTATTGCCACGCGATCGACAATTCTCATCACCCAACACTTTGTCACCGGAGCGGCGGTCGGATTGTTTGCGCTGGGTTCGCAGATTGGTTCGCTGGTTCAGATGGCAGCGGCAAGTCTTGAAAAGGCCTGGCAGCCATTCCTGTATTCCCGCGATCCCGACTCGGCGCGTCGTTCGCTTAGGGGGCTGCTCAGCGTGGCCGCCTCGGCGTACACGTTGATTGCGCTGATTCTCGCGCTATTTGCTCCTGAGATTGTCGCCGTACTCTCAACGAGTGAGTATGCGGGTGCTGCCGTAATTGCCTGTATTTGTCTTTTCGGTGCGCTGTGCTTTGCGCTTTCATCGATAGCCAACGGCGGGCTCTATTACACGACAAAGTCGGGCTTGTCGATGATCATCACGGTCGTCGCGGGCGGTGCAAATGTTCTCTTGTGTTGGATGTTGATTCCGAGATTTGGCGTTATCGGCGCTGCGGTGTCGACCGCACTGGCCGGGCTCGTTTCGCTGACGCTTGTGTTTGCGGCTGTCAGTGTAACGTTTCGCCTCCAATCGGCGCGCATCAGAGTGTTCATCCCGATCCTGCTTGGACTAGTGCTCTCTTGGGTCGGATTGGTTCTGTCTCCGTATGCGGGACAACCGTTCGCGTTCCCATCATTGGCGATAAAATTGGTCTTAGTCGGTGCATATTTAGTTGTTATCTGGAAACTTGGGTGGTATGGTGCACTAAGACAAGGAAGTCAACCATCGGGGACCGACACTGCATCTGAATTGACCCCGACAACAGCGGAAGTTCGTCAGACATGAAAGTTTCACGCAAAATAGTTCGAAGTATGGCCGGTTTGACCGGGGCAATCGATGTCTCGGTCGCAATTTCTGAATGGCTGGGCAAAACGCCGAGGATCGATACGAGCTGGCGGCATGTGGACCGCTGGTCAAAATTGATTGGCGATCACCCGGGAGTTACCCGACCCTCCGGCAGACCGGCTGATCGAATTCTCTTCTTTGCCATATATCCTCACTGGATAGATTATTCAATGGCGATTGCCGCGCTCTTGTGCGGGCGCGGTGTGTCCGTTGATTTTCGCTGGCTCGGCGAAATGACGCCGCTTGACCGGTATCCCCGTCCGGTACGGGAAGCATTCTGGAAACGGCAGGCCTCGAAAACCGGTACCGACAAATCTTTCGGCGCGCTCTCACTAAAGTCGCTCGATACGGCGCCCTTGGCTCCCGTCAATCCGGAGATGCAGAAGTGTGCTGAGTATCAATCCCAGATTGATGTCAGTTATCTGCTCAAGAAAGAGCGCGTGGATGTTGTAAACAATCCCGCCGACAAGGCCGCCTACGACGAGCGGCTCGCGCGAAATCTGCGGGCGATCCGACTCGTCGCTGCGGCATACGACAGCGGCGGCTATTCCCGGCTACTGCTGGGTAACGGCGGCGTGCTTGAGTTCGGGGCGATTTATCGGTATTTCCAAAGTATCAATATTCCGGTCACAACCTTTGAGAGTGTCGACATACGACATCGCATCTGGATTGCGCATCATGAATCTGTGGTGAGGGCCGACACCTCAGAATTGTGGAAATCCGACGAACCGCATCTGGTCACACCGGAACGTCGCAAACGGATCGAAAAGATCATGCACAAACGGCAGACTCCTGGCTCTGGCACTTTCGTCATACCGTATCAAAAGACACTGCCGGCATCGGCGGAGAAAGTCCGGGCGCAATTGGGGCTCAATCCCGACAAGCCGACTATCTTGATTTGTCCGAATGTGCCGTTTGATGCCGTATTCTATTCCGGCGGTCGCAAAGTGTTTTCGGGTATGTGGGAGTGGCTGGTGGAATCCTGCCGTGTACTGTCGCAACGGAGTGATTGCGAAATTGTCGTACGGTGCCATCCAGCCGAACCTTATTTCGACACTCATGAAACGGCGCGAGCGCTTTTGAATGAACATGTGCCGAATTTGCCGAGTCATGTCCATATCATCGCGCCAACCGATCCGATCAGTACCTATTCGCTCATGGAAATCGCCGCCGTCGGAGTAGTTTTTGCCTCAACCACCGGACTTGAAATGGCAATGCGCGGCATTCCCGTTGTGTGCGGCAACGCCGTTCAGCATTACAATCGCAAGGGTTTCACCATCGACGCCGATTCGCGCGATCAGTTTTTCGGTGAGATCGACCGGATTATCAAGGATCCCGCCAGCGGTCGTCTGACGCAACGTCAGGTTGATCTGGCGCAATCCTATGCTGACCTGTACTTCAACAAGTGGTATCGCCATTTCCCATGGCAGGCGCAGTCTCTTTGGGCTGACCTGAAAGTCTGGCCGATCGACCGTGTTTTGTCTGTGGAGGGAGAGAAAGAGTTCGGCGCGGTTCTTGACGAATTGGTGTACGGTCGAGCGGGTGTGGCCAAGTCGGTATATGCATGACTTGATTCTGAAAACGCTGGGGCGAGGCAGCGAGTTATTGGACCGGCTGACCGGACTACGCGGCCGTTCCGGAAGCGTGTCAGGCACCGAACGATTCGATCGAACCGGCATGAACGCCGATCCGTCGCGCCAACTCGAAGTCCTTCACCGATCCGATGACCTCCTGTACGTCAAATACGACAAACCGTCGCATTCGCTTTGGCGGGCGCAGGAGCTTTCGTTGTTCTGGAGACATCGCCAACTGATGGAAGCCCCGGTGGCTGATTTCGGATGCGGCGATGGAAGTTTCGCCGGTGTGCTTCAGCAGCAATTTCAGTTTGGCATAGATCAAGACCCGGATGCGCTGCGCCATGCGCGTGAAAGGGACGTCTACCAGACTTTGATCGAAAGCGGGGAGAAGAGCATTCCGCTCGACGAGAGTTCGGTGAAGACCTTATTCTCTAATTCGGTGCTTGAACATGTTTCCGATCTTCCTGCAATTCTCAAGGAGCTCTGCAGGATATTGCAACCGGAGGGCCGGTTGCTGTTTACGGTGCCGACCGCACATTTTCCGGCGCACCTTACCAAATACTATGGAGCGGAGATCAGCGAATCAGTTAATCGCGAAAGTTATCACCGTAACCTGCTAAGCGAGCCACAGTGGCGCGAGGCGCTGTCTTCAGCCGGATTTGCCACTGACCTCGTTGTGCACTACCAGCCCGACTGGTTCACATTCTGGTATCGGTTTCACCGATTGAGCGGCCCCAGGGCGCTTGGCAGAATTGTTCCTGATCTCGATCGCAAATTGTGGAATCGCATGAGCGCGAAGTACCTGTCATCGGTCCGCGAATCGATCGAGACGACATCTGCGGGCGCCAACATTTTTGTTATCGCTCATCGCAAAGCGTAGAGTACGCCGTGGCACGGCGCATAGTCATCAACGGCCGTTTTCTCACTCAGCCGGTCACCGGCGTCCAGCGGTATGGGCGCGAAGTTTTGTCTGCGCTGGCGGGCATTCTCAAACAGGAATCGTCCTCCTTTTCGAGTCGCTATCAGTTTGAGATTCTGATGCCCAGTGTGACCGGGCCGGTTGCAAATCTCAATCCCATTCCAGTCAGGTCAATCGGACGATGGGGCGGTCAGGCATGGGAACAGTTCGAGTTGCCGCGTTATGCTGCCGGATATCCCATTATCAATTTCGCCAATACGGCACCCATCAGATACCGCAATCAGATCGTAACAATTCATGATGCTTCTGTCTTCGCCGCGCCAGACGGATATTCACAGTCGTTTCGCCTTTGGTATCGTGCGCTGCACCGGCAACTTGCGAAACGTGTGCCATTGGTAGTGACAGATTCAGCGTTTTCGCGGGACGAGCTTGGAAAATACTGCGGGCTCGATTCCCGGAAGTGCCTGATCGTGCCTCTGGGCGCCGAGCATATCCTAAGGGAGCCGGCCGATCTTTCAATTTTGGAGCGACTGGGACTGGGAAGCAAACAGTTTGTCCTGTGCGCCGGTAGCTTAAATCCAAACAAGAACCTTTCTGCATTGGTGGAGACTGCGCATCGACTGCAGAAACTCGATTGTTCTCTCGTCGTCGCCGGCGGCGGGAATGCGCGGGTCTTTCAGAATTCATCGATTTCATTTCCTGATAATGTGAAGTACACCGGCTACGTGTCGGACGCACAGCTGCGCGCCCTGTACGAGTCGGCTTCCTGCTTTGTCTTTCCAAGCAAGTACGAGGGGTTCGGCCTGCCGCCGCTTGAGGCGATGGCCTGCGGCTGTCCGGTGGTATCGTCGAATGCGGCCTCGTTGCCCGAAGTCGGCGGCTCGGCGGCAATGTATGTTGATCCTAATCAGCCTGAGGGTATTGCCGAGGCGGTGATACGCGTCGTTCAGGACAAGTCACACCAGGCGGAGCTATCAGCCAAGGGGAAAGCCCACGCCGCCAAAATCCGCTGGGAAACGACGGCTCGACAGTGGCTGGGTGCTATCGATTCGGCATGTTTGCCTAAGTAGCCAGCGGACAAATTTAGGAATCTATTTCGCGTCATTACGGGAAGCGATTTCCTCAGGAGAAGAGCATTCTGCGCTCCTCGTGAAAGTCCTTTGTTTATCGCCAATAACGCCTTGTGGGACAATGTTATAGCTGGAGGCGCGGAGGCCCTCAATTGGCACGTCTCTTGATATCCATTGAGGCACGCAGGGATGCGTCTGCCTCGTGAGTCGTTTCGAACGGGGCGAAACTTATTGAAAAGGACAAACGGACTTGTCGTCTTCGGTTGCGCTGACATCGACGATCTCCCGAACCGACCCGCTCTTCGGCAACCCAACCGAACCGGCCGGATACCTCTTTTTCCGTTTATCTATTCTCACCATGCTTGTTCAGGCGGTAGTGGTGTCGACTGCGATAAAAGGACTCGTCCCGGCGTTCTTGTTCGTACTTCTGCAATTTGGACTGGACACCGGCGGGCAGTTCGTCGGTCGGTCTGAGAGATCGCCGTTTCGACCACTGGTGTATTTCCTGTTGATCTTCGGCGCCTGGCAAGGGATCAGTCAGGTTGCCAATATCATCTCGACACCCAATTTGCATAACGCGCAGTTAGTGTCGCCGGAAGATGCGTACACGGTTGTGCTGCGCAAGAGCGTATTCACCCAGTCGCTGTACTTGATTTCTTCTGTGCTGTTTTTCGTTTACATGCGCCGCCATCTGATCCAGCACGATTCGCAGGAACGCCTGCTGCGGCTGGCACGCATTGGGATGCTGATCTTTGTCGCGTACGGATTCTACGAAGTAATCGGCTATGCGGCGACCGGACACAATGTTGATTTTCTTTCCAATCGGGTGACGGGAAATCACGGTGGCTCGTATTCGAATTTTCAGCGCTTGATGATCGGCAGTGTCGAAATCGTTCGGATGAAATCGCTGGCCTCTGAGGCCTCGATGTTCACCTTTTCGCTTTTGCCCTTCATGATCTTGTATCTGTATCAGAAGGATCGGGCGTGGATTCCGCTCATGTTTGCATTGGTGGTGTCCACCTCGACTACCGCGTATCTGGGGCTGGCGACTTTCTTTACTGCCGAAATGATCTTCTTCGGGCGCTGGAAGCGTTTCGCAATCGCCTTCTCAATATGTGCGATTGCTTGGCTTTATCTGCAGACTACCGCTCTTGGCGACATGATCGGGTTTATTCTGGACAAGGCAATGGGGGAGAACACCTCGGGTGCGACACGCTCGGCACTGTTTGCCAATTCGATGAATATCTTCGCGCACGGCAGCCCGATCCAGATGCTCTTCGGCCACGGATTTGGGTATATCCGCTCTACCGACGGCTTTGCCACACTGCTTGTCAATGTCGGCGTGCTCGGTATGGCGGCGTATTTGGTGTTTTCACTCTATCCGTTCTACCAAATTCGATTGAACACCGAATATCGCAAAGCGCTTTTCCTTGGAACTATCACAACAATTGTCACGAGTTTCGTCAGTGTCAGCGAGTTCTATTTCTTTCACACTTGGTTTTTCACAGCGCTGGCCTGGCATGAACTTTACAAAGAACAACACACCGTACCAGCCCGGGCTTGTGCCCCGGGAGTCGGTTTTGATTTAGATCAGAAAGGATCACCCGCGTGACCACCAATCGTATCAGTCCCCAGATGCAAACCGCAGACATTCGTCACGAGGACCGTGCCGGTCAAGTCTGGTCGATAGTCGACCTGTCGCGCCTGGTGGTGCGTCGGTGGCGACCACTGGCGATTATTACTGTGTCGGCGATGGCGATCATGGCCGTTGTCATGTTCCTGACGCCGAACAAGTATGTGTCGACGGCCTCACTGCTGCCCTCCGGCAAGACCGATCAGATGTCGGCCCTGAAAGAAGCAGTCGGTATTGCCAATCCCGGCGCGGTCGATGAAAATTCGTCGGTTCTGTTCCCTCTGGTATTGCAGTCGCGAACGATTGCCGACGGCGTCTTAAGTCGCACATATACGATCGAGCACAACGGCAAGTCGATGACCATCGTGCCGACCGAATACTTTGAGCGCACCGATCCGGATGAACTCCGCCAGTCGCTGGCTGATGCGACCGCCGTGTGGATGGAGAAAAAGACGGGAGACATCCACCTTGAAGTCGAAACAAAGTATCCCGAATTGTCACAAGCGCTGGCCTATGCCTATCTTGAAGAACTCGAAGATTTCAATGTGAATCGTCGCAAATCGATGGCCAAGGAAAACGCCAAGTATCTCGAAGGACAGATCATTCGCTCGCGCGATTCGCTCCGAGCCGCCGAAGATGCATTGTCTGATTTCAGGCAGCACAACGCCGACTGGGCCGGCAACACAAATTCAGAAATATTGGCTCAGCTTACCGGACTTCAGAGAGAAGTAGAAATTCGCTCGGCGGCTTACGTCTATCTTCAGCAGCAACTCGAAATGGCGCGTCTTGATGTGCAAAAGACAGTGCCCGTTACTCGCGTCCTCGACGCACCGTCGCTGCCGACGTTGAAGTCCTCGCCGCGTCGTACGCTTTCGGTGTTGCTGGCCGGCTTCGCTGCTTTCATGGTCACGCTGTGTATTCTCCTATTTCAAGAATACATGCGTCGGGAGCAGAATGGTCCTGCCGCGATCGCCTATCGAGAGCTGCGCGGAGATTTCGGACGCAATTTCCCACGGACCTCGCGGATGCTCAAGCTGGTGACGCGATCCAAAGAACATGAAACAGTGACGGTCGAATAGAGATGCAGACTTCCTGCGGATCATCACGATTTGTGCGAAAGGGATGTCGCAGTTTAGATTCTCTGCGGGTTGCCATCGTGCACGACTGGCTGGTGGTGTATGCCGGCGCCGAGCGGGTGCTGGAGCAAATGCTCGAAGTCTTCCCACAGGCCGATCTGTTCGCGATGGTAGACTTTCTCCCGGGAAACGAGCGAGGATTTATCCGCAACAAGTCGGTCACTACAAGCTTCACACAAAAGTTGCCGTTCGCGCGAAAGATGTATCGCCAGTATCTGCCGCTGATGCCGCTAGCCGTCGAACAGTTTGATCTGTCATCTTACGATCTGGTGATTTCGTCAAGTGCGGCCGTGGCCAAGGGTGTGATTACCGGCCCCGATCAACTGCATATTTGCATGTGTTACTCGCCGATGCGGTATGCATGGGATCTTACTCACCAATATCTGCGGGAATCGAACCTGACGTCAGGGCCCAAGAGTTGGCTGGCGCGCTGGATGCTGCACAAACTCCGCTTGTGGGATTTGCGCACCGCGAACGGAGTCGATGAGTTTATCGCCATCTCGAATTTCATTTCGCGGCGTATTCAGAAAGTCTATCGACGTGATTCGACTGTGATTTATCCTCCTGTCGATACCTCCGGCTTTGATATCGGGGGAGACCGCGGCGACTACTACTTGACGTCATCCCGCATGGTCCCGTACAAGCGAATCGACTTGATCGTGCGGGCCTTTGCGGACATGCCCGACAGGAAGCTGATCGTCATCGGCGACGGTCCTGAGATGACGAAGATTCGAAAGTTGGCGACATCCAATGTGACTTTGCTTGGCTACCAACCGCACGAAGTATTGAAATATCACCTCCAGACCGCCAAAGCGTTTATATTCGCCGCCGAAGAGGATTTCGGCATCGCGCCGCTTGAAGCCATGGCCTGCGGTACACCGGTGATCGCCTACGGGCGCGGCGGAGCGCGGGAAACCGTCACGGACGGTGTCAGCGGGCTTCATTTTCACACGCAGACGGCAGGTGCGATCAGGGATGCGGTCGTAGAATTTGTGACGATTGCACACACCTTTGATCCCGTTGATATTAGGGGAGAGGCGCTGCGATTTGCGCCGGAGCGGTTTCGACGGGAGTTTGAGTCGTACGTATCCGAGGTCTTTGAGCGACATCAGTCCCGAATCAATCCGTACGTCAGAAAGTCGACTTGGTCGGGAAGTGCCGTCGAGAAAGTCAAGCGCGAAGAGCCGAGAGCGGTCATGCCCGTGTAATTGAAGCGCTCCGCTTACCGTATTGCTGCATAATGCGATACAGGCGATGCTTAAACTGCATTCTACCGCCCGTGCCTTTCACGTTCGCCCATTGCCCGCGACCATCAAGTCCGACATTTCCGTTGATTTTTTTTCGGTTACCGGCTACATTCCCGGTTCTCTAAATGGCCCAACCCGGTTTGGGTCATCATGATTGGTGGGGTTCCCGAGTGGTCAAAGGGAACAGACTGTAAATCTGTCGGCAATGCCTTCGAAGGTTCAAATCCTTCCCCCACCACCAGTCTCTGACTGGACGTGTGGCCTTCGGCCCGCCGTTGCCAAAATCGGTACTGAAATCAAAGAATCCTGTTTTCGTTGAGTGGGCTTTTCGTCGGATAATCTTCTTGAATTCGAAACTCCAGAACCACCTATTTCTTGACACTGTGACCTCAATTCGATTCAGAATATTCTATTGTTCTCCGCATCTTTTTTTGACAGCAGACCAATCAGTTCGTTATTTCTCTACGTACACTAACCAAATGACAAAGACGCACCTCAATCTTTCACGATGAGCGACGCCGCTACCACAATCGGCGCAAAAGAGCGCACCGACTATACGGACGGGTCGGTCTGGGGGGCGATCATCAAGATGGGGCTGCCGTCGATGTTCGGCTTTTTGGGCCAACACTTCTATTCACTCGTGAATACATTCTGGGTCTCTCGACTCGAAGCCGGTGAGAGCGCCATTGCCGCAATCACTTTTTTCATCAACATGATGTTTGTCTTCTTCTCGATCAATCATCTGATCGGACCGGGATCGGTGGCGGTAATCTCACGACGCTACGGTGAGAAGGAGTACTTCAAAACTGAGAAGGCGATCAAAGAGACAATTTTCCTGAAGCTCTTTTTCGGCGTGATCTTTTCGGCCCTCGGCCTATTTTTCCTGCGCGACGCACTTCGCTTTGTCGGAGCCGAAGGTGCAACGCTGGAGCTCGCGGTATCCTACGGAACTATCTTCATGGCCGGGATGCCGATCATGTTTGCCACCTACTCGCTGTTTACGGCACTACGCGGAGTCGCCAATCCTCAGATGGCAATGGTCCTGATGTTCGGCTCGACCATTCTCAACGCGATTCTCGATCCGATTCTGATGTTCGGCTGGCTCGGATTGCCCGCGCTCGGCATCCGGGGCGCGGCCATCGCCTCGGTGATCAGTTTTTCGCTGGCATTTTTGGTTGGGCTCTATCTGTTCTTCTTTGACTACACCAATGTCCGGCTGCATTTCAAAGGACGTGAGCCAATGTCGCTCGACTCGATGTGGACTCTGATAAAGATCGGCGTGCCGTCGTGGCTGGGCGAGATGTCCTTTTCGCTGTCGCGATTTATGATCACGCCTCTCATTGCCCATTTCGGGGTATCCGTTGTCGCCGCCTACGGTATCGGTATGCAGGTATTCGGGCTTGGCATTGCGATTCTTGTCGGCATCGGTTTGGGGTTGTCGTCGTTGATTGGCCATACGGTAGGCAGCGGCAAGCTTGATCGTGCCAAAGTAACCGGAGACAAAGCAATTGCGTTCGGCGTGGTTGTCATGTCGGTGCTTGGCGTTCTCATTGCCATGTTTGTGCGTCCGGTCCTTGGAATATTCTTCACTGATACCGTTGCAATCGACGCGGGCGTTACCTATCTGCGCACTATCGCCTTTTCATTTCCGTTCTTCGGCGCGCTGTTTATGATCGAAAGCATTCACGGCGGCGTTGGACTCAATACCCCGGTCATGGTAATTTCTATTTTGCAGGCGTGGGTTCTGCAGGTGTTGCCGGTTCTGGTGGCGGTTCAGTATTTCGGCGTCGGGCAAGTCGTCGTCTGGTGGATCATGGCCCTAAGCGGAGTGATCAGCTCAATCGGTTTCTACTGGTACTACCGGCAGGGGAGATGGCTGACGGTCAAAGTCTGATCGTCATCTGAAATCCCGCGCTTTCATCTTGATCATGGCGTCGTTGAATTTCAGGGGCGTGAACTTCCAGCCGATTACATTGATGACACCGTCCTGACGTTCCACTGTCCCGCGCACGATCAGTCCACCCGAGTAAATCAAGTCCTTGCGGAATTTCTCGACCAGATTCGGTTTGACCACAATATTCAGAAATCCGGTTTCGTCTTCGAGGGTGATGAACAGAAACCCCTTGGCGGTCATCGGGCGCTGACGAATCACTACCACTCCGGCCACCGCGACATCGGCGCCGTCGCGGATCGTTTTCAAGTCCGCCGACGATTTGATCTTTTGCGCTTTCAGCACCGGTCGAATGAGCGAGATCGGGTGAGGTCCGGCGCTCAAATCCATCCCTTTGAAATCGGCGGCGAGGCGTTCACCGACCGACATCGGTTGCAGCAGTTCACGTCCGCGTTCGTCGGCTTTCACCGGCAGTTCATCGGCCGTTCGGTTCGCCAGTGCCAGAATCTCCCACAGCGCCTGACGGCGCGTGAGCCCGAATCCGGCAAAGGCACCCACCATCGCGAGTTGCTGCAGAGCATCTCTATTTATTCCAGAGCGAAAGACAAAATCCTGCGGCGACGTAAACGGGCCGTTCGTTAATTCCCGTTCCAACTTCTCTTTGGCCGCCGGCCCGAGACTCTTGGTGTAGCGAAAGCCCAGCCGGACATCGTCGCCCTCGACCGTACAATCCCAACGGCTTTTCTGAATATCGATACTCCTGATGCGAATACCGCGACGGCGGGCCTCATATATAATCGTCGACGGTGAGTAAAACCCCATCGGCTGGGCGTTCAGAAGCGCACAGTAAAACTCAGTCGGGTAGTAGACTTTCAGGTAGGTCGAGACATAGACCAGAAGCGCAAACGAGGCGGCATGCGATTCGGCGAAACCGAAATCGGCAAAGGCCGAGAGTTGATGGAATATCTTGGCGGCGGCTTCTTCGTCGATGCCGTTTTGCACCATCCCCATAACCAAGCGCTCGCGCAGGGCTTCCATCTTTTCGCGGGAGCGTTTGTGTCCCATAGCGCGACGCAGTTCATCGGCCTGGCTGGGCGTGAATCCCGCGGCCGCCATCGCCACCTGCATCCCCTGTTCCTGAAAAAGCGGAATGCCCAACGTGCGTTTCAAAATCGGTTCGAGTTTCGGGTGCGGATAGGTGACCGGCTCTTCGCCGTTGCGTCGGCGCAGATACGGGTGCACCATGTCTCCCTGAATCGGCCCCGGACGAATCAAGGCGACCTCGACCACCAGATCATAAAACCGTCGCGGTTGATGGCGGGGAAGCGTGTTCATCTGGGCGCGCGATTCGACCTGAAAAACGCCGACCGTATCCGCCCCGCAGAGGAAATCGTAAATCTTCGGATCATCGTACGGCAGTTTCGCCGGATCGATGATCACGCCGCGATGCTCTTTGATCAGTCGAAAGGCGAAATCCATCAGCGAGAGCATTCCCAGTCCCAGCAGATCGATTTTCACCAGACCGGCGTCAGCGACATCGTCTTTGTCCCACTGCACCACCGAGCGATCGGGCATGGTGGCATTTTCAATAGGGACTACTCTGGCGAGTGGTTCTTTAGTGATGACCATCCCGCCGACATGAATTCCGATATGGCGCGGGAAGCGGTAGATTTTCTTGCACATCTCAACTAACAGTTTGATCCGCCGGTGGTCGACATTGCGATGTTCTTCCTTGAGCCGCTGTTTGATTTCCTCGTCGTCGGACCAGTGATCGAGCAGTTTGGCTAATTGGTCGACCTCTTTGAGCGAAAAGCCGAGCGCTTTGCCGACCTCGCGCACCGCGGAGCGTCCGCGATAGGTGATGACCTCGCAGACCATCGCGGCATGCTGGCGGCCGTACTTGTTGTAGACATACTGGATCGCTTCCTCGCGGCGGTTGTTGGCGATATCGATATCGATGTCGGGAGCTTCCTTGCGATTTTCAGAGAGAAACCGCTCGAACAGAAGTTCCAGCCGAATTGGATCGACGGCGGTAATTCCAAGACAATAACAGACCGCCGAATTGGCGGCCGAGCCGCGCCCCTGACATAAGATGCCGCTGTCAACACAGAAGCGGGCGATATCCCAGACAATCAGAAAATATCCCGACAGATTCAGTTTGGCGATCAGCGCCAGTTCGTGTTCGAGTTGTTTGACCACCGCCGAATCTTTGCCGAGCGCATAGATGCCGTAGCGGCGCGCGGCGCCCTCGAAAGTCAATTTGCGAAGGTAACTGTCGACCGTGTGACTGTCGGGAACCGGGAAATCGGGCAGGGTGGTATTGACTTTATCGAGCGAGAATAAACATCTCTGTGCAATTGCTTCGGTGTTGGCGATAGCGTCAGGATAAGCGGCGAACCGCTCGGCCATAGTTGGGTGCGATTTGAGATACCGCTCGGCGTTGGGATACAACAGATCGTGGGCATCGTCGAGCGTGACATGGTGTTTGATACAGGTCAGGATATCCTGCAGGCGGCGGTCGTCGGGGAGGGCGTAATGGACATTGTTGGTGGCGACGAGTTGGATATTCAGTTCTCTGCCGAGGTCGGCCAGTTGTTGTAGTAGGGTGTCGTGTTCGGGAAGGTTGTGATGATTCAGTTCCAGATAGAAATTATCAGCGCCGAAGAGTTCACGATATTCGCAGGCGAGTCGTGCGGCGTTGGTTTTGTCGTGTCGTATGAGCGCCTGTGGAATATCACCGAGGGGACAGCCGGAGAGGGCGATCAGGCCGTCGCAGAACGACTCAAGTATCTTTCGTGTCACGCGGGCTTCGCCTTTTTTGCTCTGCAGTTGAGCGGTCGCCAACAGGTGCGACAGGTTGCCATAGCCGTGATTATCGCGCGCCAGCAAGACCAGATGCCCGCCGGTATCAAGCGTGATTTCGGCGCCGACAATCGGTTTGATGCCGTTCTCTTGGGCGGCCTGACAAAACCGCACGATACCGTACAGACCGTTGTGATCGGTGAGCGCCAGCGCCGGATAACCAAGCGCGCGGGCACGGATCACCAGGTCTTCAGGATCGCTGGCGCCATTGAGGAAAGAAAAGTTGGAGTGGCAGTGGAGTTCGATATAGGGCATAGGGGGAACTCAATCAAACACCCCCTGCACAAACCAGCGGGGATCGGTTTCATCACAAAAGACCAGATACCGCTGGCAGGTGTCGATGATAATCTCGTAGTACCGTCGGTGAAATCCGCTCTGCCACCATTGACCGGACAACTCCCAGGGTCCGGCGGCGCCGATGATCGTGCGGTGCCGTCCCGCCCAGAGAAAATCGACCGGCCGGTTGTGGTGTGTGTGCATTCGTATCATGCGCGGCGGCTGGAAAAGCCGCAGCCCGACTGACTCCCACCGCCGTTGGCGGTGAGGTTTCGACATCTTTCCCTTCGTCGTCAACCCAAAACACTCCTCCGGCAAAATACCGGGATGAAGATGGGCGTGGCGCACCGAATCAGGTAAGGTCACCGGTGCGGTTGATAGCTCACGGTGGGTAGCGAGCGCGGTCTGTTCGATTAACAGTGGGCGAAGATGCGGGATGGTCACAGTGACGCCGCTAATCCCGCTGTCGAGTCGCAGCGTTTCGCTTTGGGTTTGCCACTGCCGCAAAAAGAGGCGCACCGAGGCGGACGGTTTTTCCACCGCCAGCGAGATTGTTTGTTCGGTGCGGTTATCCAGATGCAGTCTGATCTCGATACAGATACACCCCTGACCGAATGATTTCAGACGTTCCAACAGATCGCCCAGCAGTTGATTGAGATGCCGGCGCAGATAGGCGGTTTGTGCAAGCGGCGCGGAGAAGAAACGGGTGGTGGTGAATGGGGTGTTGTCGTCGGAAGAGAAAGATGGATTCCCGCTTTCGCGGGAATGACAAGTGGGACGGGAATGACATGGGGGGCGGGAATGACGGAGGGGATGGGAATGAGGATTTTCCCCACGAGACAGTGTGACCAACATATTCCCTTCGCCGCCGAAGCGTTCGGTCATTTCATTGATCGGAATAGCCGAGACCTGCGCGATCTGTTCGATCCCCAGATCGTGCAGAAGCGAATCGGTTTCTGCCGACATCACCAGATACTCCCGCCCCAAATTACTCAAAAATTGTTTTTTGCTCCGGGCGGCGACAATCAGGTAGTTATCCGGTTCGGCCTGCTCAGCGGCCACGCGGGCGACAAAGGTATTGTTCGCCACGCCGACCTGGACGGTGTAGCCGAGCGGACGCAGGGTCGCGAT
This sequence comes from uncultured Ignavibacteriales bacterium, assembly GCA_964455535.1. Lineage (GTDB taxonomy): Bacteria > Zixibacteria > MSB-5A5 > GN15 > FEB-12 > JACRAV01. The sequence continues at coordinate 32,918 of CAYVWS010000005.1, forward strand.
GATTTTGTCGGCATAGGTTTCCTCATCGTGATATAGAAGCATCATCCCGGAGGCGTCCAGTTGAAACAATCCGGGCGATTCCTCATGCACGCTCGGCGATAGCGCGCCGAGCCATCCGGTGATTGCCTGCGCCTCGGCTCGCTCGGCAATCAGGTCGCGTTGATATATTGCCAGTCCCGGACAAAAGGCCTGTGCCTGCGCGACAGTCATGCCGCAGGTGATCCCCGACTGGGCCGCGTCGTTATTGATCGCCATCACCAGTGCGGTGTCATCGATCATGTCGACAAGCGCAATCGCGCCTTGCGCACGTGACCGCTGAGTTTTCGCAAAGACCGCCAGCGCAAAATTGGGAATCAGCGCCACCGCCACCCGTTTAGTTGCCATCGATTACGACCTCCGTGGTGATTCCTTCAAGCGAGAGCCGGCTTTTGGCGACGGTGACAACCAGTGTCTTCCGGTCGCGGCGTGCGACCTCCAGACGAAGCGAGACACTGCTGGTCGGCAGAAGAGCGGTGTCGTTTTCGGTCAAAAATATTACCAGCGCTTTGGCGCGGGTGGTTTTGGTGCGCAGGCGGTGGATCAAGGTAAACTGAAACGGTTCGGTCACTCCGACCAGATCGAACGCCACCGCCCGGACCAGACGATGATCCAACAGCATCTCGGCGGTGCGGACACCTTCGAGCGGCTGATGTGGAAGCACGACCAACAGGCGATCCAGATCGACTCCGCCCGCGACTGCACTATCGGGAAAAAACGAGCGGCTGTAATCGACATAGGCGGCAGTGCCTTTGCCCCGAGTGATCGACGCCAGCAAAAGAAGAAGCAGACTGGTTTTCCCCGATGATCCACCGCCGGTCAATTCGATCATCTGACCATACGGGATACCGCCTGCAGGGAAGAGGCGATCCAGCGCCGCGATACCGGTGCTGAAAATCAGTTCGCGCGAGTCAAGCGGACGGCGGAAGCTCTCCGGCCAACGTTTGGCCAGCGTTTGCTGGAGTTCGGCATACGAGGATTGGGGTTGTGGTTCGTTTGGGGCAGTCATGGCTCTTTACTCTATCGGCGCATACTAAACAAATGTTCAGTATGTATAATAACAGAGCCGGACGGGGCGTCAATAACATATTGTAAGTTGCTGAATAAATATGGGTTGCGCGGGCTGGCTAAAGTATCGAGGCGCGCCAAGGAAGATGTCGGCCTCGCCAAGAGGCCGACCTACAAAGATCAAAAAGGATCAGGCAACACAACCGGTGAACGGCCAAATAAGGGCGGCGCCGGCGGCGCACTGCCGGTCGGTTCAATATACTTGCCGTCGACTTCGACTGTGATGTGTCCGCTCAACGGAACCCAGTCGTATGTCCATCGAGGGGGCGTCTGCTGCTCAAAATAGACGTTGGAAACAACCAAATCAAAGGCAGGCGGAAAATTCATAGCGCTCAAAAGCACCGAGCATTCAAAGAAATTTGAATTTCTACTGATTGTGATAGACTGAAGAGCTTGGCTGTCAGCCCAATTCGCACCGACGTATCGCCAAATCCAGTCGCCGTGACCGCCAACGATCATACGATACTCGGCACCAATATCATTAATTGAAACTGGGATACCATCCTGGTCGTTAACAAAGGTGCGCCCCGAAGAATTATTCTGATCCGCGTCCATAAAGAACGCGCAATCTATCCCGCCGACCGAGTCGGCGCGAACCCAGTCGTTGTCGAATTCGACTCTGAATTGCAGGGCGGTCGACGTACTCCGTGCGTAGATATTTCTCAGATTGATGGGATGAGGCGACTGTCCGCCGGAGGCAATCAAGCGCCATTTGGCGAAGTACACATGTGTCGCGGTTGTATCGACCTGTCCGCTGGTATCGGACACTATCGCCCGAAACGTATGGACATCACCGTTTGGCAACGCGGTTGGATTCCAATTGTAGGCGAATGGCGCGGAGTTGTCGATCAACACCGAGACACCGTCGAGCCGAAAATCAACGGTCGAACCGCCGGAGCCGCCGTTGACTCCCACCGTTATGTCTTTAGCCGCGCCAAAGATTGAGCTATCGGCGGGCGTGGTGATCGCCGCCGACATCGGAAGCCACCGAGCATACACTGTTCGTATGGTTGATGCCACCGTCTGATAAGCGGTATCTGAGGCGATCAGCTGCACCGTGTGCGAACTGCCGCTTGGAAAACTGCCGGCATCCCAGGCATACTCAAACGGCGCGACGCTGTCGGTTTCCACGATGATATTATCAACTTTGAAATCAACTCGGCTTGAGCCCGCGCCGCCGGAAACAGCCCCTGAAAACTTACCGCCCGGCGCAATGGCGTCGCCATTAGATGGCGACGTAACGGTCAAACCCAATAGTGGATAGTTGGCGATGTATGTACGAAAGCCGGTGGTGTCGGCGTTGCCGGCTCCGTCGGTAGCGACCAGACGAAGCGTATGACTGCTTCCGTTAGGCAGTGGTGTCGGATCCCACACGTATTCATATGGAGATGTACTGTCGGTTAGCACGGGAGCCGCGTCGAGGATGAATTTTACTTTGGCCGCACCGTTGGCGCCCGTCACGGTCGCAACGAGTGGGGTCGGTCCTTTCACGACCGCCCCATTGGCCGGCGATGCGAAAGTCACACGGAGAGAATCAACTCCGCCGCCGCCCCCAGTGGGGCCGTCTTTGCATCCGGAGGGAACCGAAAGCCCAAACACTACAATCGCACAGAATAGAATTGAAAGTTGCCACAGCTTGTTCATGAGCGTCTCTACGTTTGGTTGTAAGTCACGGAGAGGTCACCACCGTGCCGTCGAGGCCGACGGCAACAAAAGTCTCTCCGATGCGTGTAATACCGGTTAGTTCTTTCGTCGTTGCCGAAGTTCGCGATACCCAGGTCGCGGCAGCGTCATGTGAGGTATAGACGGCCCCGCCAATTCCAACCGCTACAAAATTATCTCCGCCGCATGCGGCGGCATTTAGTGTAATGCCTGTGGTTGTTACTGTCACCCATGTCGATCCGTTTGCCGACGACTTGATGATGCCGTTACTGCCTACTGCTACCGCTTTCGAGCAACCGCCGGCGATGCCGTAAAAGTGGTTGAGCACGCCCGAGGGCGACAAAGGCCAGCCAACTCCATTGGACGAGGAGTTTATTATCCCGCTGTCACCGACAGACACAAATTCAACACTTGAAAATCCCACTCGTTCCACCGCTTGAACACACGGTCCGCTGTTGACACGCGGTGTCCAGACAACGCCGCTTGTAGAGGTGAATATGTTTCCGCCGCAGCCAACGCCGACGATAATGTTGCTGTTCGCCGAAACATCGTTGAGCCCGACTGTAATGCCTGAAGTGGTTGGCGATGACCAGGAAATTCCATCGGAGGAAAGTAGGACTGTGCTTCCTGAACCCGAGCTACTAACGGCGACAAATCCCTGAGTCGGAGAAAATGCGACTCCGCTCAAGTCCGAACTGGTGCCGCTGGTTCGAAGCGTCCATACCGCGCCGCCATCGGAGGAAGTGATAATTCGACCGGAATCCCCGACGGCCACCAGTACGGTGCCGTTAGTCGCGATATCACGCAGGTCATACAGGCCGCCGGTGGACCGGAATGTCCAGCTGATCCCCGGCAGGACCGGAGTCGGTTCGGTTGACTTTTTGTCTTTGCACCCGTCGACGGTGAGGGCTGTCAGAATCAGGGCCGGGATCAAAACGAAACAGGGTCGGCTCGTGGCAATCCGCATTACCATAATATCGGCAATCGAGTCGTTTCTGTAAAGACGAGTCTTTTGGGCCAGGCGCGGTTTTCGCTGGTGTCCGAGCTCCGGTGATGGCATATTGGCCGCCGAAGAGGAGACCTATTTTGGGAACGAACCCGCGCTCGAATCAGAAACGTACTCACCGCCATTCGGATATGTCGGCCCGAATTGCACTTGGCGACGAAGACCGGCTTTACTCAATTATCGAAAAGCTGACTGTCCCGCCGTTCCTGCTGATTCTGGACTGCGTTCAGGATCCGCATAACCTGGGGGCTTGTCTGCGGTCGGCCAACGGCGCCGGAGTTCATGCCGTCATCGTTCCCAAAGACCGGGCGGTGTCGATTACCGATGTTGTCCGTAGAGTCGCATGCGGCGCTGCCGAAAAAACGCCGCTGATTCAGGTGACCAACCTGGCCCGGTTCATGAAACAGATTCAGGAAAAGGGAATCTGGATTGTCGGAACGCATTTGTCGGCCGACAAGAATCTCTTTCAGTGCAAGCTCACCGGTCCACTGGCGCTTGTCTTGGGATCGGAAGGGGAGGGGATACGCCGCCTCACTGCCGAAACCTGCGATGAACTGGTCAGCATTCCGATGCTTGGAACGGTCGAGAGTCTCAATGTGTCGGTCGCTACCGGTATCTGTCTGTTCGAGGCCGTTCGCCAGCGAAGCATGTAATCAATTTCACGGTCAACATAGAAGAGGCAATCACAGGTGAAACCAATCCTGCTAACCGGTACAATTATTGTCCAACTCGCGCTTATTTTCTATGCCATTGGAGTTGTCATTGAACAGCGACGTAAATACGTCTCCGCCGCTGTAGTGAGATTTCTCATTCTTGGAGTCATCTTTGACATATCCGCCACCGCCTGCATGATAGCAGGGACGGACAAATCGCTATTCACGCTGCATGGAATAATCGGGTATTCCTCTCTTATCGCGATGGTGACCGATACTATCTTGCTGATTCGGCATCGTGCCCAAAACGGCGAAGCCGTTGTTCCTCGTGGTCTGCACCTTTATTCTCGATTCGCCTACGTCTGGTGGGTGCTCGCCTATATCACCGGCGCAGCGCTCGTGATGGCCAGCCGGAGCAACTAAATCGCGGAAACTTTTCTGCGACTTAGTTGTTAGAGCTTGTCAGAAACAGAATTGTACCGGAATTTATTAGGAGGAAGAGAATGATCAAATCGCTGACTCGCGTAGCTGCGGCCGTATTGATAACCGTTGCCGCGGCGCAGGCCGAAACATGGAATGTTGACCTTGCTCACAGTTCGCTTAGCTTTACTGTGAAGCACCTCATGGTGTCCAAAGTTCACGGCAATTTCAAAGATTTCACCGGATCGATCGAATGGGACGGTAAAAACCTGGCGGCGGGCTCGGTGCAGATTGAAGCCAAGTCAGCGTCAATCACGACCGACAACGAAAAGCGCGACAATCACCTGAAATCGCCCGATTTCTTTGCGGTCGATTCTTTCCCCACGCTCACTTTCAAATCGACCAAGGTCACTCCGGGAACCGGCGATGCCTTCAAATTGACCGGCGACTTGACCATTCGCGGTATCACCAAAGAGGTGACCTTCGATTGTACTTTCAACGGAACACAGCAGACCCCGTGGGGATTTATGGCCGCGGCCTTCTCCGCGACCACAACGGTCAACCGTCAGGACTTCAAAGTGTCGTGGAGCAAGGCGCTCGACGGCGGCGGTGTGGTGGTCAGCGATGACGTCAAGATCGAAATCGAGCTTGAGGTCAACAACGCGAAGATGGACAAGAAGTAACTCGACGCTGTCATTGTGAACTTAAGAGCCCGCCCTCCGGCGGGCTTTTTTTGTGCGGTGTGCGGTCGACATCTTCCGTGGGCGGGTTGACAGAGTTGTCGGCTATATGGTATACTGGCAGACTTAGAATTATGACACCCGGCGGACTCCCGCGAACGGGAGCCGCGAAAGCGTTCGGGAGGTTTTTCGGTGAAAGATTTTTCGACAGACAAGATTCGCACCTTCTGCTTAGCCGGCCAGCGCGGCAGCGGTAAGACAAGTTTAGCCGACGCGCTGGCATTCACGACCGGAGTCAACAGCCGTATTGGGCGGGTCGACGACGGCTCTTCAATCCTCGACTATTATGACAGCGAAGTTGCCCGCAAGACGACGATTTCTTCCAAGCTGCTGGCGGCTCCCCACAAAGACTGCAAAGTGAACATTCTGGACTGCCCCGGCCATGCCGATTTCATCGGCGAATTGCTCGGAGCGGCCGCGGTTGCCGATGCGGTCGGTATCATCATCGACGCTACCGCCGGAGTACAGATCGGCACGCAGATTCAGTGGCGATCGCTTCCGACCGAAGGCCTGGCCCGCTTTTTCTTTGTCAATAAGATGGAAAAAGAAAACGTCAAGTGGCGTCAGAATCTCGACTCGATCAGAACCGCCTTCGGCAAGAGCGCCGCAGCTGTGGTGCTGCCGATCGGTGAGGCCGAATCGTTCAAAGGTCTGGTCGATCTCCTGCACATGAAGGCGTATACGTTCGATGCTGACGGCAAGCCCGCCGATGCCTCAATCCCGGCCGATCTCAAGGCCGATGTCGACAAAGAACGCGAAAATCTGATCGAAGCCGCGGCCGAAGCCGATGATGCGTTGCTTGAAAAATTCCTAAGCGAAGGTACTCTGACCGACGCGGAGCTGCGTCAGGGCTTGCTTAAAGGCATCGCCAGCGGCAAAGTCTTTCCAATTCTGTTCGGTTCGGCGGCTCGAAATATCGGAACCCGCGTTCTGCTTGATTTTGTACTTGAGTACATTCCTGCTCCGAATCAAATGCCCGCCCAGAAAGTGCTCAAATCCGGTTCTGACACCAAACTCGATCTGGCGGTCGATCCGGCCGGTAAACCGGTCGCATTTATATTCAAGACCGTCTCCGAAGGACATTTGGGCGAAATGTCATTCTTCCGCTCCATGTCCGGCACTATCAAACCCGGAATGGATTTGGTGAATCAGCAGACCAGCAGTTCGACAAAAATCGCGCAGGTGTTTACCTTCCAGGGGAAGAATCGCACCGAAGTTACATCAGTCGCGGCCGGTGATATCGGCGTGCTGGTTAAACTCAAAGATGTACACACCAATCAGACACTGTCCGACAAAGATCTTTCGGTGACTGTCCCGCCGATTCAGTACCCCAATCCGGTCATGGATGTTGCCGTCAGACCGAAAACAAAAGGCGACGAAGAAAAGATCGCCTCCGGACTGCATCGATTGCACGAAGAAGATCCGACTTTCCGTTTGGTGATGGATTCGGCGTTGCATCAGCAGGTGCTCTACGGTCAGGGCGCGACTCACATCGAAGTCCTCGCTGAAAAACTGCACAAGCGGTTCGGAGTAGATATCGAACTATCCAAGCCGAAGATTCCCTATCGCGAAACGATCAAAGGGAAAACTGAAAAGCAGTACAAACACAAGAAACAATCGGGCGGACGCGGCCAGTATGGTGATGTCTATCTGCGAATCGAGCCGAATGTCCGCGGCGGCGGTTTCGAATTCAAAGATGAAATCACCGGCGGCGTCATTCCCGGCAAGTTCATTCCCGCGGTCGAAAAAGGTGTTGTCGAGGCGATGGAGCACGGTGGTTTGGCTGGATCGCAGGTAGTGGACGTTCGAGTGGCGCTCTACTACGGATCGTACCACGATGTCGACTCCTCCGATATGGCGTTCAAGATTGCCGGTCTGATGGCATTCAAAGAAGGATTTCTGGACTGCAAGCCGATCCTTCTTGAACCGATTTTCGCCGTCGAGATTTTGGTCCCCGACGATTACACCGGCGACGTGATGGGCGACCTGTCGTCCCGCCGCGGCAAGATTTCGGGGATGGATCCCGAGGGCCGCAGCCAACGGATCAGGGCAACTGTGCCGCAATCGGAGTTGTATCAATACTCTGTCCAGCTGCGCTCGATGACGCAGGGTCAGGGAGTCTATTCGATGGCCTTCGACCACTACGAAGAAGTGCCGCACGAAATTGCTCAGAAAGTAATTGCCGAGGCCGCCGCTCTGCGCGAGGCCGAGGCGAAAGCGCACTGATCGACAACCTAGTGATTTCACCTCCGGCGGGCCGCCCTTGCGGCCCGCTTTT
>CAYVWS010000006.1:0-40031 GCA_964455535.1 uncultured Ignavibacteriales bacterium
CGGTCGGTGAATCTCACTGAAATCCTGTCCCAGAAAATCCGGTCGCGGATTTCCGGAAACGCGCGCCCGTGATCAGTGTATATCAATTTCACTCCGGGTATCCAGGCGCACGCAATCGCCACTTTGGCCCAGCATCCAGAGTGCGTATGCACAACCTGACAACCGGAATTTCTGATATACTTGACCAATCCCGACGGATACACCATCGAGATGGCCGGCGTCATCCGTGGAATCAAATCAGTCGAGACACCTTTAGCTTTCAGTTTATCCGAAAGCGGGCCGATTGACTCTAAGCAGGCGAGCTGTAGTTTCACCCGTTCCGGATTGTGCGCCGAGACCAGATTATAGATTACATTTTCCATTCCGCCGGTGGCGGTCGACAGGACAATGTGCAACACAGAAATTCGGTTCACGGTCGGTTCACTGACCATTCCATGACTTGGTGTCTTTGACAATACGCGCCGGATTTCCGGCGGCCAGCTTGTACGGCGGCACATCGGAGGCGACGACCGATCCGGCGGCGATAATCGCCCCGCGCCCGATGGTCACGCCTTTGAGAATAATCACATTGCACCCGATCCAGACATGATCTTCGATAGTGATCTCCCCCGGCGTATCTTCTCCCCCGCCCGGAGCGTGGTAGTAATGCCCGAGAATATTCACGTTCCACGCGATCAGTACAAAGCTGCCAATCGAGACTTTTTGGCCGGCATGAATCTGGGTGTAGTCGCCGACTGAACTATGATGACCAATGGTCAGCTCGGCGGGTGTATCGGCGCTACCCAGGGCGACAAGTTTCACGCGCGGCCAAAGGCGGGTTCTTGCGCCGACTTCGATCCGTCCGTTCTTCTTGATAATCGTGGTGGGGCCATGACTGGAGATCATCGCGGTTCGACTCAGGCGCAACGACGTCAGCCAGCCGCGAAGGTACCCAAGTACCTCGCCTATGGTCTCGCCGAATGTCCGTCCGCCTGTATCTGCCACAGATTGTCCCTTCCCGAACTCTTTATCGGATAAAGGAAACGGCGTTTGACCGGCAAATCAAATTTTAACTGGGGAACAATGCGGTCGGCAGACGAGGACGTCTGCCTTGCACGGTACGCGGAGATCGAATAGGCCGTTACATTTTGGTACTTGTGCTACGCGGACGTCCCCGTCCGCGTTCACGAAGGTCCGCCTACCGGTACATCTTCGGATCGAAGTCGATCTCGAATGAACCGTAGTCGCAGGTCAGTTCTTCGCCTTCCTGAATGTCGCGCGCGGCGACATCGTACGCCTCCTCGCCATCGACCCCGTTTATCCCCATCACGTTCGGTGAAAACGAGTGGTTGAAGAAACGAGCGTCGTCGAAACAGAGGACGTAGAAATTCCCTTTCTTAGACAAATACGAATATTTCAGAAAGGTGGCTTTGGCGGGCTCGGACAGCCGGGTCATTTCTTCAGGCGCGATCTTCTGATCGAAGCCGTCGATATACCGCCAGATTACTGTGCCCTTGGGGATGAATTGATCGGCGAAACAGCCGATCCCCTCGATGGTACTCTTACCGGTCCTGGTTTTGACCAATAACATATGTGTGGGTGAACCTCATGGATTTATGAGGCCGTAATTATAGGGCGGCGAGAAAAATGTCAATGCGTTTTGTTAAAAATGGGTGCCCCGGGTCTGTCTTTTTGCGCGGGCGGGTCAGTTGCGGGATTTCGCCCAGGCGGCCGACTGCCGACCCCGCAGGTACCGCCACAATCCAAGCAGCGCCCCCCAGTTGACGGCGGTAAAATAGTAGGGCAGGTAGACCGGAAGAGCGTCGGACTTTCCCCGTACGAGAAATCCAACCACGGCCAGCAGGTAGAACGCACACTGTGCGGCGAGGGTGACCATAAAGAAAGTCGAACACCCCGCCAGAGTGACCGTCGACACAGCCAGAGTCGTCATGAAAATCATCGCCAGCCATCTCAGCAATTTGTGCGAGAGGAACATGAAAAAAATCACCGGGTGACCCAGCGGATTGAGAAAGACCGACGCCCGCCGAAAGGTCGTCTGGTACCCTCCCGCCGCCATTCGGACCTTGCGACGAAATTCACCAGCCACCGATTCGGCTGCCAGTTCGTACCCGATCGCGTCCGGCCCCCAGGCGATCTTCTTGCCTGCGGCCAAGGCGCCTGAGGCCATATACCAGTCATCGGTGATCGAATCGGGTGGGATCGACGCGACAAATTCGCGGCGCAGGGCATACATGGCGCCGTCGACTGTGATCATGGTCGCCAGTTGCGCCTCGGCGGTGTGAACCGCCTTTTCGTAGCGGGAATAGACTCCCTCGCCCGCGATTGAGCCGTCGGCCGATCTCAAAATCACATTGCCGACTACTCCCCCGATTTGGGGATCGGCGAAATAGGCGACCAGTTTGCCAAGTGCATCCGGCTCGAACATCACGTTGGCATCGGTGAAGACGACGATCTCCCCCGCCAAGTGACCGATCCCCGTATTCAGCGCCTTGGCTTTTCCGCCCCGCTCGGTGTAGGTGACAAACTGCAGGCGCGGGTCGGAGAAGCTCGATGCAATGTTGTTAGTGCGGTCGGAAGAGCCATCGGAGACGACCAGTATTTTCAGTTTGTCTTTCGGGTAATCAAGCGACAGCGAGTTGGAAATTTTCTCGCCGATGACTTTTTCTTCGTTGTAGGCGCAGATGAGCAGAGTCAGCGCGGGGAGTTCGCTTGAATCCGTAGACCGTGCTTCACGGCGACCGGCCAACTTTGCCAGAACAATAATGAAGATCGGATAGCCGAAAAATACCCAAACAAGAATAGCGAGCGAGACCCAGAAGAGAATTTCCATAACGCCTACCGTCTCGCCTTCAGCAGTTCGGTGTACAGGTCATCGATCTTGTCGGCCCAATGGCCGATGTCATACGTCTGCGCAAGTTTCTGTTTGAGCTTGGTCGCCATCGCCTTTCCGTGATCGCCGCTGTTCAACACCTTCGCGATTGCCTGAGTAAGCTGGTTGACATCGCAGGCGGGCGGAGTGTAGCCATCGACACCGTCATTCACGAGTTGCCCAATTGCGCCGACTCTCGATGCCACCACCGGAATTTCGCAGGCGGCTGCTTCCATGAGGGTCAGCGGGTGCCCTTCGGTCAGCGACGGCAGGCAGAACAAGTCGAGGGCGCGATAGAAAGAGTGAACATCACGCACAAAGCCGACGAGTTTCACTTGTTCGGCTATGCTGCATTCGGCCGCCGCTTTCAAAATAGTCTCGCGCTCCGGGCCTTCGCCTGCGATAACAAGCATGACTCGTTGCTTGAGATTTTCCGGAAGTTGCGCCACCGCTCTAATCAAATTCGCCTGCGCTTTTTCAGCCGACAACCTTCCGGCGGTGCCGACGATCAACGTTTCACGGCCGACTTTCCACTCAGCTCGAAAGTCGCGAGTGGGCGGATGAGCGAAGGCGCCGAAGTCGATAGCGTTGGGCAGAAGGACAATTTTGCTCTTCTCGACACCCGACTCGGTAAGGGTCGTTTCCACATTTTCAGACACCGCGATTACCCGGTCAACCCGCTTCAAAAACCAGCGGCCAATCTTTTCATTGCGATTGAGTTTGTCCGCGCCCGCCGAAAATCCGTGAGCAGTCGCAATCACCTTAAGGCCGAGACGGCGCGCCGCGCGCACCCCGACAATGTCGGCCTTGTACCCATGCGTGTGGACAATTGAAACTTGGTGCTTCTCCAGAATGCGACGAAAGCGACCAATGTCTGATAAATCCCACCCCTTGTAAATCGGCAGACGGTCTGTCAGTGTATTCAACTCGTCAATTTCTCTCAAAAACTCCGATCCCGCGCCGTCAAAGATGCGCACAAACGAAGTCACCCGATGTTCGTATCGGCTTTCGCCCCGCGAGGAACGTCCGGCAAGATTGAGCACAATCTTCTCCGCCCCGCCCATATTCATCGCCGCAATCAGGTGCATCACCACCGGCTTCTGCGGCGTCTTGGTAAGCGGGTAGACATACCTGCCGAACTCTGATTCGACTGTTTGTACTCGCGCGCTCCAAGAGTTCTCCTGCGCGATCGATTGACGCGCCGAAGCGAGACTGCCACTTTTCTCGGCAAGCGCCTCAGCAATCATCTTCTCAAAGGTCGCGGTGTCGCCGGCCAGCCGAAGCCCGTTGCGGTACGCGTGTACCGCCGGCAAATCAGTTGTCACGACCGGAATGCCCGATGACAGATACTCAAGCAGCTTCAGCGGATTGGCGTTGCGGGTGATCTCGCTGTCGCGATAGGGGATAATGCCGACATCGAACCCGCGCAGATATTTCGGCAGATCGGCATACTGCTTTGCCCCGAGCATGTGAACATTGGGCAGATCGCTGATCGCGCTCACATCGGTGTCGCACGGTCCAACCAACACCAGCGACCAGTCTTTGCGCCGCGAGAATATCTCGCGCAGCATTGGAAAATCAAACCAGTCACGGATCAGGCCGTAGTAGCCGATGCGCGGACGAGGAATGGCGGACAGATCGGCAGGGATGTCACTTTCCGACAAATTCGCAACGGTCGAGAAATGCGCGTAGTCGCACCCATGCGGAAGCATCTTCACCACGCCGTTGTATCGAGACTTCGTTTCCTTTAGTCTGTCTGATACTACAAACAGCAAGTCTGACCGAACAAGCAAATCACGCTCCAGCCCGATCACCAGCTCTTTGTCAAATTGACTAAACTCGGAGAATTCATCTCCGACGTAATACACATTGGCAAGCTCAGAAAGTGCGCCGAGCATCGGGGCCGAAGTCGGCGACGAACTCCACTGAATAAACGTGTCAAACCGGTTCTTCTTTAGAAACCCGCCGACATAGACTTTCATCAGTCGGCGATTGAACGCCCGCACCCACTTCCATTTTTGAATCGGCACAACCAGCGGCGACAGCCGCCAGATATTTGGCTCAACTTCGTGTATTCCTTCGGAAAATTTCGTGACTTTGTTCCAGATGCGTTTAAGATCGCCCGATGACGCCGCTGATGGTGTTCGCAGGCCCATCGAATCTACCCAAAGAACAGGGTGCGTTTTCGACAGACCGCGCATCAGATGTTGGGTCGACGACGGCAGCCGTCCCCAGTCTTCGGCATAGCAGACAATCGGAATGGAGTTAGGATTTGCAGTCAGATCGGGCATTGATGCAGTTTGATGAGCAGAGTGCGCCAAGAGATCACCCCAGATACTGCGGCGCGTCGCGCAGGGCGATTTCTTCGGGGGTCAATTTGCGAATCGGTTTGGCGGGGACACCGGCTGCGACTGTGTACGGTTCGACATCTTTGGTCACCAGCGCATTGGTGCCAATCTGCGCATACTCGCCGATCGTAACACCGGGCATGACTGTCACCCCCTGCCCCAAAAACGCTTTCTTGCCGATATGAATCGGCGCGACCGACGGCGGCATCATTTGCGTATTGTGCGCGATCAATGCACAGCGCCATCCGATAACTACTCCCTCGCCGATATGAATCAACTCCGGAAAGTTGTCGTCGATCCAGGTCTCGCGGCCGATGAAAATCCCCGATGAGTCGGCGGCAAGCGAGACGCCGGTGAATTTGTAAATCCGGTTACGCATTCGCCATCCAAAAATCCAGTCGCGATTGAACTTGCTTAGAATCTTGAAAACCGGATCCCACCGCTGTAGGCGTCGAGGCCGGGTCGGTCGATACTCACGAATCGGAATATATGGCTGCATACAAATTCTTATCGGCTTACTTGGTCGCTGTAATAAGAAAACGGCTGATCCGCTCAATATCAACTTGTGTTATGCCGTAGTGGGTAGGCAAAGTTATCAGACGATCAGCCACCAGTCGCGCCACCGGATTGTCGGCTGTTGACACCAGCTTGTCGCGCAACTGGGGAATCGAAGTCACGGTGTCGGGGTACATCGCCGAAATGCCGTACTTCTTTCCATCCTCCAAAATGCGAGGACGGCGAGTTTGGTCGGCCAATATCACCGGGAAGCGCAGATCGGCGCTCACCGCATTTGCCGCAGGCGCTGTCAGATTCAATCCCTTGGCTCCGGCCAGTCGCTCTCGGTACCCGGCGGCCACTCTCTGACGCAGAGCAAGCACCACGTTGTACTGCAAAAGCTGCCGTGCGCCGCGTCCGGCACGGTCACCGGCCATCAGTCCCAGATCAAAGTTTGTGTCGTACACCGTTTCGCCCAGTTTCAGAAACGGCAGCGACGACGGCAGCCAGAAGAGATAGCGGGAAAAGAGAATCTTGTACGCAAGCAACATGGCTGAGTCAACCGGAGTCGATGTCATCTGCGGCATCTTGCTTTTCGCAATCTCGGCGACTTTGCTTTGCAGCGCTTCTCCGCGAGCAATCAACGCACCGCCGTTTCCGGTGGTAATGTTCTTCCCACGCCCGAAACTGAGAATACCGACATCCCCGAAGGAGCCGACCGCTTTGCCATTCAACAAGGCGCCGAATGCCTGCGCGGCATCGTCGATGAGAAAGACGCCTCGCTCTGCACAAATCGACTCGATTTCATCAATGCGGCACGGAATCCCGAACAAATGCGGCGCAATTACCGCCAGCGACTTTTCAGATATGGACTCAGACAAGCGAGCCGGGTCAATCCCCAAAGTTTTCGATTCGATATCGATCGGTTTAACTTTCAGTCCCGCCCTCACGACTGCCGACGGCACTGTCCAGCAGGTATAGTCGGGCAGTATGACTTCGTCACGTTCAGGCCGCCGTTCGTGCATGGCCGAAAGCGCCAGCCAGAGCGCTGCTTTTCCCGATGATACCAAGGCGCAGTTGCCATTCAAGCGAGTGGCAAGCTCACGCGCAAAGATGCCCTCAGTATCGTTATCCGAGAAAATTGTGCGCCAGTCAAACGGCACACCGACTGGTGGAATAGTCGAAAACATATTACGGCAGCTTGGTGACGATTTTCGGCCCGAGCCGGTTGGCAATCCAAAGCGGGAGTTTTCTCCACACCGCAATCGCTGTCCTGAATTTCGGATTGTTCGGATTCATCTCCGGAAGCGCGTCGATGGTCAGCAGTCGATATTGCCAAACCTGCTCGACCGGCGCGGTCATCTGCTTTTTAAAATTGTACGTACCGGCCCCTTCGGTACTTCGTCCGAAATCAAACACGGTGGCGCCCCGCGCGATGACATGTTTGATCGCCTCCCAGTACATCAGATTGTTGGGACAGAGATCACGGTACTGGCGATATGATGACGCCGACGGTATGCCGGCATACGAACCGCTGTAGAGTATCAGACCCGCGCCGAGAGTCTTCTCGCCGAGTCGAACTTCAATAATTTCGGCGTCGCTTCCGAACTTTTCAAAAATTTCTTCGAACAGCGATCGCGGCCAGACCGGCGTACCCAGATCGCGCATGTTGTATGCGAAAACAGAGTAGAATTCATCGAGCAATTCTTTGCCGCCGAACCGGCAAGTCAGACCGGACTTTTCCGCTTTGCGCACCTGGTTGCGTGCTTTGGCATCAAACGATTTCCAGACCGCTTCTTCCCCGCCTGACAAATTAAGGTGAAATTGCCGCTTGTCGGTTTTCTCTATCTGATTCGCCAGACGATGCGCTACTGCCCGCAGTTCGATAAACCGGCATGTTAGTTCGCGCGCTTTCGCTTCGGCCGCATCGACCAATTGGCGGGCGATCTCATCGGATTCGGCCAACGGGCCGCCATAATCGAGCCACGGCATTGAAATCAAAAAGCGACCAAAGAAAGCGCTCTTCATAAAACAGGCCGGCAGGACTCCAACAAGTTTTCCGTTGTCTTCGGCGACGAAGTAAAACGGTTCCAGTTTGAATGACTTCCCCAGAATCTCCCGCCACTGCCAAAGGTGAGCGATGGTACGACTCGGATGTGCCTGCACATACGCATCCCATCTTCTGGCATCGTCCGGCTGAGCGAGTGTGACAGTACAATTCATTGAAGTCATACCAACGGTTGGTCTATCGGAAAGCGAAGACATCGGCAGACTATTGACCGGGTGTCTGCATGGCACGCGTGCGTTCATCCGACGTCGCGCCCGACAATGATTTGACCACTTTGGCCGGATTACCGGCGACCACACTCATCGGCGGCACATCGCGCGACACCACCGCATGCGTCGCCACTACACTTCCGCGTCCGATGCGTACACCCTTGAGAATAGTCGCATGGGCGCCGATCCAGGCGTCATCCTCGATCACCACCGGCGCGCAATTTTCTCGTTCGACCGGGAGATTTTTGGCGCGGGCGACCGGATCGAGCGGGTGCGTGTTGTTGTCGTAAATTTGCACGCCCTGCGCAAAGAGCACCCGATTGCCAACGGTGATCTTCTCGGCGCAGGCCAGCACAGTGGCATACCCGAAATAGACTTCGTCGCCGATTTCAATAGTCGGATTGTCAGTCGCCTTGTACGCAACGATGAACGTGACATTGCCCGACAAACGCAAACGGTCCCCGGCGACGATCGTTCCGTAACCGAGTATCAAGGGGAAATTCGATTCGAAATAGAGCGCCTTGCCGACCCGCGAACAGCGATAGCGGAACATCGGCTCATAAAAGAAGAACTGCTTGATCCGTCGCCAAAACGTCAGCCACATATTGCGAATATTGAAAAAGATTGCGCCGAACAACCGTGGGAAGGGCAGACGAAGATTGCGCAGGCCGTAGGCAGTTTTATAGATCAACCGGTGAAATCCGGTCTTTTGCTGGCGTACATCGTGCAGAAAGGTCTGGATCAATCCTGCCATATCAGATCGCCTCCGGAGCGGCTTCGACTATCGGCGCGGCGGCAGTTTCAACTGCGATTCGCTCGCCTGCCTCTTTGTTCATGTTGATAAGACAGACAGTGGCCGCGATCAAAAAGTAAAATAGATAGCTGAGCCCTTGCGTCAAAAAGAAGGCGGTAACGCCGAATCCCAAAAAACTGATCAGAAGGGCGTCGCGCATCTGATCCATCAGTTGTATTTCTTCGGGCGTGCCGGCCGGTTTGAGCCGCCGCAGCGCGACAACACAGGTGAAGAACATCCCAAGCCACAGCGCGAGCCCGACCATACCGGTTTCGCCGCCGATCTGCAC
The DNA here is from genome assembly GCA_964455535.1 of uncultured Ignavibacteriales bacterium. Taxonomy (GTDB): domain Bacteria; phylum Zixibacteria; class MSB-5A5; order GN15; family FEB-12; genus JACRAV01. The sequence continues at coordinate 9,072 of CAYVWS010000006.1, forward strand.
CAGCGTATTGTGCGGCGCCTGCCACTTGTTGGAGTTGAAACCCGCCGGACGATACGCCTGCCCGAACGCGACTTCGAAACAACCGATACCGACTCCCGTCAGCGGACGCGTCACCATCATATTCATGCCCGCCTTCCAGGCGTAGATACGTCCCATCGCCGAGGCATCTTCTTCGTATTCGCCGATAGATTTGTACCGGTCGGAAAATTGCGAGGGCAGCGCTGCCGCCACGCCGAGCGCGACAATCGCAAAGAGCGCTGCGCCGATGATCTTGTTCCGGCCCCGCGTCAGCACGCAAAACATCACCGCCGCCAAGCCGAGCATTCCGCCGCGCGACTGAGTGAGAATGGTCGCCACCGACAGAAAGCCAAGCGATCCCCAGAACCAGATCGAAGTAAACGGTGAGCGAAGTTTGAAAAAGACTGCAAGAGGGATAATCGTGACAAATACCTGTGCGATATCATTTGCGTCGCCAAACAATCCAGCTCCGATTGTCGCGCCCGCGCGAAACGCGCCGCCGAAATACCCTTTGACGACCGACGCCCCCAGGACGATCACGCACACGACCGTCAGAACCACACTCAGCTTAAGCGCCTTGGGATTTCGAACGATGTTGATAAAGATCAAATAGTAGATGATGATCTTTACAAAGTCGGTGCAAATTTCAATCGACCGCCCCGGCCAGAACGAAAATGGAATCGACACAAACAGCGCCAGGGCGAATCCGCCCAGCAACCACGTTTGACGATAATTGTATCTGAAATCGCGGTTCGGCAGATATCGCACTGCCACAGCCAGAAGCGTACCGCCGCCCACCAGCTTGGCCAGCGGCAAGGCGCCAAGACCGGCAATCCAATCGGACGGACGGATAAAATTGAGCGTGATGAACCCGAGTAAGCCGATCATGGGATAGGCGAGCGTAGCGACCCCGGCAATCACTGCAAGGACGGTGGCGAGAATGATCGTCGAATTGCCAACCACCGCCGCAAAGCCCAGCGCCAGCGAACCGATAATCACCGCGATCATCCAGACATGCCGTCCGGTGATAACCTGCGGCGTGTGAAACGATGTCGTTGCCGGTTCCGACGCGGTCTGGCTTTCGGTGTGCTGATTCATACGGTGCGGTTTACGGCAGCTATCAACGCAGTTTCCATTTTCGCGCCACAAACGCTTCGGCATACCCGGCGTGAGCGCACTCCATCCCGCGAATACGCATCAGCGCGCGGAACATCTCGTCGGTGAACCAGTGTTTGTTGCGCTGGGTGGCGAACTCGGAGATCAGAATTTCGATTTTGGCGTCGACGGTCTCATTGGTAAGCGGAACATAGCAATTCGGAGCGCCCAGATCGCCGTCATATTTTGGAATTTCATATTCGAGTATTAAGTGGTCGCGCCAGGTGTTCCAGGTCAACTCGCAGACCTGCCGGTGATCCTGGTGCAGATCGGCGCGGGTGTGCGTGAAAATCAGGTCCGGGGAAACCTCGCGCTTGAGCGACTCGAAGAAATCTTTGATCTCGGCTCCCTGATGCGGAAAGTATCCGTCGCGAAATTCTTTGATGATAATCCGGTGACTCGTGCCGTCTTTCAAAAAGCGTTCGGCGCTCCGACGGGCCTCATCGCCGCGCGGTCCGGCTCCCGCTAGCACCACCCACGTTACCGAGGCCCCCTTGTGCGATTCAAGCACGGAAAGCACCGTGCCGCCGCACCCGATTTCGATGTCGTCGCTATGCGCGCCTACGCATAAGACAGAGCGAAGCGGCGATTCGCCGCTTAAGGTGAGTGTGTGCATCGGGCCGTTTACCTCTTGTCGCCTTTGCGCGGTTTCCAGACCTCCCACGGAGTGTCGCCGGCGGCGTAACGCGAATCGAACATCTGCTTATCTTTCATCGTGTCCATACAGGCGAAAAATCCTTCGTGGCGGTGCGTCGACAACTGGCCGGCCTCGATCAGGCGGTGAAACGGCTCTTCGACCAGTTCTTCGCCTTCCTTCATATAATCGAATATCTGCCGCTTAAACACAAAAAAGCCGGAGTTGATCCACATGTCGGTCTTGGTGGCGGCCGTGAGTGCTTTTACTTTGTCGTTTTCGTCGATCGACACAATATGGAAACTGAGCGGCGGACGAACCGCGACAAAATTTCCGACCTTGTCGTGCCGCCGGACTTCAGCCAAATAAGCATTGAGGTCAAGATCGGACAGGCCGTCTGAGTAGTTGGCCATAAACATCTCTTCGCCGTCGAGGTACTTGCGAACCGCCGACAGACGCTGGCCGATATTGGAATTCATCCCGGTATCGACAAAGGTTATGCTCCAATCCTCGATATCAGAATTATAGAGCTGAACTTTCCGGCCGCCGTCGGAGAGGGTGAAGTCATTTGACAATCGCTCGTCGTATTGCGTGAAATAGTGCCTGACGATATCGCCGCGATAACCGAGGGCCAGAATGAAATCCTTGTGCCCGAAATGGGAGTAGTATTTCATCAGATGCCAGACAATCGGTCTGTATCCGATAGTAACCATCGGCTTGGGAATCGTGTCTGAGTATTCGCGCAAGCGCGTTCCCAGACCGCCGCAAAAAAGCACAACTTTCATCGAATCATTCTCCAATGCCTGATGGCGTCAATTGTGTGTCCGAAACACCGGTTTGACTGGACGACCGTTTAAGAACTTCCCGACTCCGTCGGACAGGGCTTTTTCGTATACCTCCAACGACCAATCGACCGCTTCAACTGTCTGTTCGATATCGTCATCGGAGTGGGCAAAACTGATAACAAACGATGGGCCCAAAATGCCGCGTGCGATCAACTCCTGCATGAACAGGGCCCGGAAGGCCTGTGACGGGCGTTTGTCGTTGTCTTTGGTCACATAGACCAGATTGCTGGGCACACCGACTACCTCAACATAGTCAGCCAGACCGCGCCGCGCAATTGCCTGATTGACACCGGTCCGCAGGCGCGTTCCGGCTTCCCAAAGCCGTTCAATTACCGGAAGTTCGCGATAAGTGTGCATCACCGCACGAGCCGCGGCCAAAGAATGCGTAGCCGCACCGTGCGTCAGTGACAATGCAAATACGCGCGGTTTGTCGTGACATATTCCGCTCAACTGCATGATATCGCGTTTGCCGACCAGCGCCGATACTGCAAATCCATTGGCCATGGCCTTGCCGAAAGTTGACAGATCGGGGGTTACGCCATAGAACTTTTGTCCTCCGCCGATATGCCAGCGGAAGCCCGTAATCAATTCGTCAAAAATAAACACCGCGCCGTGCGCATGACACACCTCTTTCGCTTTGTTCAGAAAGTCGTCAACCGGCTGAATGGCGGTAGCCGGTTCCATGATCACGCAGGCGATTTTCCCGGAGTTGGCCTCAAAGAGCGATTTGAGTGATTCGATATCGTTATAGTGGAATTTCAGTGTCAACTCCTGAATCGCCTTGGGAATACCGGCATTCATGATGGTCGAGCCGATGAACCAATCGTCGACTGAAAAAAACGGATGGTCGGCGCAGATCGCGATGTAGTCACGCCCGGTGTAGGCGCGCGATAGCCGGATCGCGGCACTTGTCACATCGGATCCGTTCTTGCCGAATTTTACCATATCGGCGCCGTCAATAAGCGAAAGCAAATCCTCAGCGCATGTTATTTCTATTTCGTGCGGGCGGACATAATTTTGTCCGTAGGTCGCCTGCTGAAAGGCCGCCTCAAGCACCGGCTCGTAGGCGTGGCCGAGTGTGACCGCGCGAAGCCCCATGCCGTACTCGATGAATTCGTTGCCGTCGACATCCCACACATGGCACCCTTTGCCTCGGGCAATGAACCCGGGGGCGTTGATCGGGTACTGATCGTCCCCTTTGGCGTAGGTGTGGGCTCCGCCCGGAATCAGGCGATGACTTTTTTCCTGTAGTTCGCGGGATTTCTCAAAGCAGAGGGGATGGGGGTGGTGACGTTCCTGGGTCAGCATGGGGTCCTACTCCGGTTTCCAAAAGCAGTTTGAATTCTTCCAATCGGGCCGCCGCCTGCGCCAATGCGCCAAACGGGATACCCGATCGCTCCGCTATATTCAGAAGCGTACGAGTATTATCGGCCAGATTGAGAATCCACAACAGGGCCATCTCTTGTTGACCGGCATCGGGGAGTCCGCCCAGAGCGCGATACAGACCGCGACGCCCAAGCTGCGGCTCGCCCTTGGGATTGAGATTTTGGTAGCGGACATTGTGCTCAAGAATGTCGATAACTTTGAGGTAGATTTGAAGCGAGTCGGCAAGCGCTTCGGCCGTGATAAAATCAAGGTTGTCGGCCGACGTGTGATATTGCGGATAGGCCCCGTGGCACGTGCGCGTCAAACTCCCGACCGCCAGATCATATCCGGGCGAACAGTATTGTCGTTCGTCGTATCCGTAAGGCGTAAATGGTCGAACATGATACGGCCGACCGGACATCTTTAGAGCGTATTCAACCGCCTTGTCCAGTTCGCTATTCCCGCGGCGACTTTGCTTGAAATGAAAATCTCCCGGATCGCCGACGCACGCCACCACCAACCCTCCCTTGATGCGTGGAATGATTGCCTCATTTCGCGACAGCCAGGTAATCGCGCCAATAGTCCCCGGCGCGAAGACAAATCGATACGACAAGCGACGCGGCGTCGCGCTGAGTATTCTTGCCAGTGCCGTCGCCAGAGCGATTCCCGATAGGTTATCGTTAGCCAGCGACGGATGACAGCAGTGACAGGAAATCAGGATTTCGTCGGAAATCTGGCCGGGGATCAGGTACTCGCCATAGGTGAGACTTCCGTCGGCTAAACTCGAATCGATGCAGACTTCATAGTCGCCGTCGGTCAAACTTAGCAGCTGGTTGTGCGAGAGGCAAAAGCCCCAGGTTGGGTTGTAATACGAAGTCCGGTATGGAATCCAGTCGGGATGATCCGGCAGCGAATGCAGATGCGGTTTGAGTTCTGAAAGAGTCATCCGCTTCTTGATCGGCACGCTGTAGTTCACTACATGCAAATTGTTCGCTTTGAAATCAACTATTCGTTTGCCCGACGCGTCGGCGATAAAAGCATCGCGAATATTCCATTCCTGCGGTACTGTCCAATCCAGTGCCGGTGTGCCCGAGGGAACTTCGCTCAATTGCAGCGGAATCGATTTCGCGATTTCACGCAGTGTCTGCCGAATGCCGTCGCCGGTGATACTCCGGCAGATAGGAAACAGACGCGCCGCCATCGCGTGCATCTCGCGTCCGAGCGATGCAAAGTCGTGTCCTTCTGTGAGCGGCGAGTACTTCATAGGTCAACGGGCAAAGAGTGCAAGCTCCGGATTGTCATTTGAGAAATCAGAATACTGAGTGTCTTTCGGCGTCACCACTTTGATCTCCGCCGGCCAGACGATGCCGAATGACAGATCGTTGTAGCGAAATCCACGCGCATGCTCCGGTGAATAGAAATTGGACATCTGATAAAATATCTCGGTGTTCTCAGACAATGTCAGAAAGCCGTGGGCGAATCCTTCCGGCACATAGAGCGCGGTGTGATTGTCTTCGTTCAGTTCAACACCAAACCATTTTGTGAAAGTCTGCGATGGCGGCCGCAGATCGATAATCACATCGTAGATTGCGCCTTTGGTCACCCGCACTAATTTGGCCTCGGCAAAAGGCGGAATCTGAAAGTGCATCCCGCGCAGTGTGCCAACCTGGTTATTGCGGGAAACATTGCACTGCACCACTGCGGGATTGAGCCCGGCCGCTTCAAACTCCCTCACACAAAAACTGCGGGCAAAAAAACCGCGCTCATCGGTGAGCCGATCGAGTTCGACTAAAAAAGCGCCGGCAAGCGGAGTGGGAGTAAAACGCATGGTTACAGCTGTATCCAGTCCGGCATCGTGCCGTCAGGCCGCCGTTGATCAGGGCAGCACAGTGACTTCCGGAATCGGGACGACAAACTTTCCGCCCCATTCGCGGATATAGGCGTTCTGCGATATAATCTCATCCTTGAAATTCCACGGCAGAATAAACAGATAATCGGGCTTTGTCAGCCGGATTTTGGCCGGTTCATAGATAGGAATCCGCGTTCCCGGCAGGAATCTTCCCTGCTTGTACGGATTGCGGTCGACCGTGTATTCGATAAAATCGGTCCTGATACCGCAGTAATTCAACAAGGTATTCCCCTTGCCCGGCGCGCCGTACCCGACAATAGTCTTCCCCGCCCGTTTGGCTTCGATCAGAAACTCAAGCAGTTTGCGCTTGGTCTCTTTGACCTGTTCGTCGAACAGTGCGTAGGTATCCATCCGCATGAAGCCGAGCTTTTCTTCGCGCGCCTTGAGTTCGGCAGCGCGCGGCAGGACCGGTTGATCGGCACGCTCGGCATGGCAGGCGTAAATGCGCAGCGAGCCGCCATGAGTCGGAAGTTCTTCGACATCGAATAATTTGAGGCCGTGGGCGGCGAATATTTTCTCAGTGGAAATATACGAGAAGTACGAAAAATGCTCATGGTAGATCGTGTCGAACTGGTTGCCTTCCATCAGACGCTGCAAGTGCGGGAATTCCATGGTGATCACGCCGTTGGGCTTGAGCAGAATTTTCATCCCGCCTACGAAATCGTTGATATCGGGAACCTGCGCCAGCACATTGTTGCCAAGAAGTAAGTCAGCGGCTTTCCCTTTGGCCAGCAGTTCACGCGCTGACTGTACCCCGAAAAAGACGACTTCGGTCGGCACACCTTTTTCGATCGCGACTTTCGCCACATTGGCGGCTGGTTCGACACCCAGCGCCGGCACACCGCGTTTGACAAAATGCTGCAGCAAGTATCCGTCGTTGGAGGCAAGCTCCACGACCTGGCTTTTCTCACCCAAACCAAAGCGGGCAATCATTTGCTCAGTGTAGACGCGCGAGTGCTCGACCCAGCTGTCGGCATACGACGAGAAATAGGCATACTCGGTGAAAATGTCCGCCGCCGAGACATACTCATCCAACTGCACCAGAAAACAATTGTCACACACCAGCGCATGAAGCGGATAGAACGCTTCCATCTTGTTTAGATCGTCGGCTTTGACATAACTCTCGCACAGCGGCGACATTCCCAAATCGACAAATGTCTGCTTAAGCGGCGTGCGGCAGAACCGGCACTTGATGTTGTGAGCCGCATCCGGCGTCGGCTGACTCTTGGTCGAAGATTCTCTTGTCATCTGCATATCTGTCGATTCTCGTTTAGGGTCAGCGGGTGTTGGCATTCGTCACGCCGGTCCAGCGCAGACTGCCATCCAGCCTCCCTGATTCCAGCATGCCTTTAATATGATCGATTCGCTTGTAGCGCGGCCCTTCGAATTCGTCGAGTTTCAATCCGTTGGCCACGAACGCATCGTACAATTGTTTCGCGCCACGACGGGCATCCCACTGCGGCGCAAACGCACTCATAGTGCGAGCGATCTTGGAGCAGTCGACACGGTAACAGCGCAGATCGGGGCCGCCGTCGGGGGCGTAGGCCACTTCGCAATTCGGGACTGTCGCTTTCACGATGTCCGCAATCTCGCGTATCCGGAAATTCTGATCGGAGCGCCCGACATTAAATGCTTGATTGAAGATCGCTTCGCGCGGCGCGGTAAGTGCGGCGATGAACGCCCTGCTGATATCTTCGATGTGCACAATCGGCCGCCACGGTGTTCCGTCGGATTTGATATAGATCTGCCCGGAGGCCGTCGCCCAGGCAGTAAGATTGTTGAGCACTACATCGAAACGAAGCCGCGGCGACACACCGTAGGCCGTCGCGCTGCGCAGAAACACCGGACAGAACTTGTCGTCACCCAGCGGCGCGAGATCTTTTTCGGCCATGACTTTTGATTTGCCGTAGGGTGTGATCGGATTGAGTTCGGCGGTTTCGTCAAGAAGAGTGTCGCCGGCCGCGCCGTAGTTTGAGCACGACGACGAAAACAGAAATCTCGGCACACCCGCCGCTTTGGCGGCTTTGGCCAGATGAATGGTCCCGCGATGGTTGATATCGTAGGTGATGTCGGGATTAAGATTTCCAAGCGGATCATTGGAAAGCGCCGCCAGATGAATGACCGCGTCGAATCCCTTCAGATCAGCCGGCTCGACATCGCGAATATCCTTGCGAATGCTCGGAAAAATTTTCGGCGACTGCCCGTAAGTGCAGGTGCTGTAAAAATCGGTATCGAGGCCGACCACGTCGTGCCCGGCGGCTTCGACCAGCGGAGCCATGACCGTACCGATATAACCCAAATGTCCCGTAATAAGAACGCGCATATCTCTCCTGAGTTTACATCTCCATTTTCGGCGTTTCCCGGCAGGAATTTACCTTCGGGCGTCGCCGCGCCGGTCCCCCTACGAACGGCCCGCAAGCTGGCCGAACACGCCCCCGATTTCGGCGGCCAATTGCCGCCAGCGCCAGTAGTAGCACTTGGTCACAAACCAGACCGCCCGGCGCTTCTCTGCACCCGAAATATTACTCCGGAAGACCGCCCCGAGCAACTCCCATTGTTGACGCCAGAGCGGCAGAACGATGCGATTCGGTTTGAACGGATTGTAGAATATTTTCAACTGTGAAAGCGTTTTCCCCTGTGTCGACGCATTCAGACTCATCCGCCGCAGAAAAAGCGGTTCCTGTATTTCATGAAACTGCCCCATTAACGCCAGCTCAGCAAGCAGTACGATGTCCGACGAAATATAGTCGCCCATCGGTCGCGCCCGACGAAGTTCCTCCGTGCGCACCAGACCGGCGAATTGATTGATATACCCGACAGTCCGGAGATAAGAAATAAATCGATCCGACGCCCGCGGCGAATCAAGTTGCATATGCTTGTCGTATTCTGACGTAACCTTGCCGTCATCATCGATCAGCGTTGTCAATCCGTACGTCACGACTACTTCCGGATGCTTGTCAAGAATCGCGACACATCGTTCCAGGAGTTGCGGACGGCACAAGTCGTTGGCCGACGCGAATCGAAAGTACTTCCCGCGCGCCAGCTCCAGTGTGCGCCGGTGATTGCCGACACTGCCGATATTGCGCTCGTTGCGAATGTATCTGATGCGACTATCGGCCGCCGCCCGCTTTGCACAAATTTCTCCGGTCTTGTCGGTGGAGGCGTTGTCGCAGATCACAAGCTCGAAGTCATGATAAGTCTGATTCACAACCGAATCGATTGTCTCATCTATGTACGACTGACCGTTGTAGACCGGGAGGCCGATCGTGACGGTCGGCGCGGCGGCCGAATTGTTTCGGGCCGGAGTGCTCATGCTATTCGGTCCTCACCGCTTTGAGACTCTCGACCAGCTTCCTGGGAAGCAAACGCGACACACCCGTCGGCAGTACCTGAATAAAGTCAAGTGCGGCCGGCGGCCGCAGGTAGAGCATCATGGCGATATAGGTCACCGCGCCAAACAAAATGGCCGCGACAAACTGTATTGCGGCCGGCATTCCGATCCACTCCAGCCCAAACTTGACCGCCAGAGCGACCGCGGCCATCACAATCGAACCGAAAAGATACGGCAGCAGGCCGCGGTAGGGTTTCCAGAACGGCATATGGATGAGTCGACCGGCCACGAAATACGATATCATCGAAAGCGGTATCCAAACCAGCATGTACGCTATCGCTACCCCGCGGATCCCCCAGTTTACTCCAACTAAAAGGGCTAAAATTGTACCCACTCCCTTGATCGACGATGTCCAGAGCACCCAGTGCGTTTTGTTTTTCGCGAGCATCACGCCGTTTGATCCCGATGAAACCGACTGCAAAATTCCGATCGGCGCCAAAAAGGCAATCAACTCAATCGACGGCGCCCATTTGTCGCTGAGCACGACATGAACGAACGGCGCCGCCAGCGTCATCAGCCCGATCATGAGCGGCATCGTCACAAATGCGATTCCGCCGGAGGCCCGCAAGAGCAAACGCTGCATGCTTTCGTCGTCGTCTTGCAACCGCGAATACGACGGATACAGCACGCGCGTGACAATCGGCACAATCGTATTCGGCGGATACAGACAAAACCGCGTGGCCATGGTGTAATACCCGAGCAACACATCGCCCAGCCATCGTCCAATGATAAACTTGTCGGCGTCGTTCACCATGTAGCTGACCACATTGCCAGCGGTCAGATTGGTCATCATCTGACGATGCTCCTTGATACTCGGCCAGTCGAACACGAGCGACGGCGACCAGCCCGTTCTGATCCAGAAACCGACGGTCGACGCAATCGATGACACAAGGGTGGAGATAACCAACGCCCACGGTCCATATCCGGCATAGGCCATGCCGATACCGGTAATCGCCTGACAAATCGACGCCACAAACGCCACTTTGGCCATGACATCGAACTGCATTCTTCTGCTCAAAAGCGCGCTGGGTACCGCGCCAATAGCGGTGATGACAAACGAAACTCCGAGCACCCGGATAATCGGCGCAACTTCGGCGCGGTCATACAGCATCGCCAACGGATGGGCCGCCGCAATGAGTCCGATGGTCAAGAACAATCCGAAACCGGCGTTGAGCCAAAACAGACTCGAAAGCAGTCGCTCCGGAAGTTCCTTTCGCTGAATGATGACACCCGAGGTTCCCAGATACTGAATCACAACCAGAAATCCGGTGACCACCATGCCCATCGACACGATCCCGAAATCGGCCGGTGATAACAGTCGCGCCAGAACGACCGAGACTAAAACCCGTATCGACTCAAGCGCAACCTGACCGGCGCTGGTCCATCGCACGCCGGAAAATACGGCGGCGGATTTGAAATTCTCGCGCTGATCGGAATCGTTCGATGCGGTATTTTTGGATTCGGTGCTCATTGGGGATCTTTGCGAAAATCGGAAGGTGGTGTCATTCGGGGAATTGCAGTCGCCGGATCGGCAACCCGATTATCTGATTTTCTCCATTCGATTCAAACATCGTTGTCGACAGTTGCTTCTCACCCAGACGAACTTCAACCGGCGTCACCGACTTCGGAACAACAAAGGTAACGCCCTCAAGATCGGCCTCGGTTACCGGGGTCGGGCCGAAAATCGAGTCACGGCGGATCGGCGAGATCGTCAGCATCAACTTATTATCGGCAGAATGCCGCTCATTCCATTCCAGTCCATGAAATATCTGATTGTACCGAACCAGCTTGGCGGTAGTGGAAACCCAGATATCCCCCTGCTGTTCCCGCGCGCTCAGGTCCCGGAGCACCGCGACAATATCGGGGTGATAGAAATCACCGTACTCCAGATGATTGTACACGATCATGTACCCGCCGACAGCGACCAGCCGATCGAGCACATCCGCGCGCAGCTGCCGCAGCAGATCGGGTACATGCATCCCGTGCCAGATATTCGCCGGATGATTGTTGTACCGGCAGAATTCATGCACGAGCTGATCGTTGTCAAGCATGGCCGGGGCCAGAAATTCGTTGTCGACATTTTCCCGCGAAAGGCCGAGCATCCCGCCCAAACCGCGGTCGACTGTCATAAGCGAGCGCTTCGCGAGTCGCTTGGTTACAAACGACGCCCGCGACGACGACTGTTCGCTGCCGATCGACAGATGCTCCGACAATGTCAGCCGACGGTCCTGTCCGATGATCGGCGTCAGGAAGCGCCAGAAGACGCGCATTCCGGCCTGCATCAGCAAGTCAATATGAAACGAATTCGATCCTGGCTTTGCTCCCTGATGATGCGCCACGCCTCTGTTGATGTTGTGCGTATTATTGACATTGCCGTGGTTGACCCAGATCGGAAGTCTTAGCCCCTGCGCGGCGCACTCTTCGACCACCCACTCGGCATACTTGCGCTCGAACGGCACATTGCTAAAATCCCCCCAGGTATGAAGGCAGTCGATATATCCCGAGGCGAAATAGTCGCGAATCACCGGCGCCTGATCCGACGGCCGATTGGAGTACTTGTCGAAATACGAAAATCGGCCCAGCTCATCGTAGAACCAGAAGGTGTCGCCGATCTCAAGCCCCAAACCTTTCCCTTTCGGCGTTTCCTGCGTGGTGTTCAGAAAGCGATGAAAAAGACGGAATTCTCCGGCCGTCTGCAGGCCGTGACGATCCGAAAGGATGGAAAGCGCCGCTTGGTAAGGATAGGGAAATTTTCGAAGGCGGGCGCTCTTGCCGCGCTGTAGTTTCGGACGACTCATTTCGGTCTCTGAATCAGTGATCTATAAACAGCAGCATACGAGTCGGCGTTGGTCTCCCAGTTGTACCCCCGCGCGACAATCTCCTGCGCCCCGACTTCCATCTTGCGCCGCTCTTCCGGATGCGAAAGCATCCAGCTGATTCGCTCCGCTAATCGCTCGGGATTTTCAGATGGCGCCAATAGTCCCGTCGCACCGTCTTTGACGATTTCCGAAACTCCGCCGACATCGGTCGCGACAACGGTCTTCCCGGTCGCAAATGCCTCGAGTATCGTAAGCGGAAGACCCTCGCTTCGCGAAGCCAGCACGGTAAATAGTGAACCGCGATACAAATGCACTAACTCCTCAAGCGCGACCATCCCGGCCATACGGACATCGTTGTGCAGTCCAAGCTCGGCAATCTGCGCTCGGATATCTCCCTCAAGTTCGCCGCCGCCCACAATGGTTAATCGGCAGTTGGTGGTATCGCTGTCTTTCACAATGCGAAATGCTTTCAGGAGTATGTCGTGTCCCTTGACCGTATGAAGCCGGCCCACACATAAAATGTCGGGGCGGTCCTCCGCCGGGACCTCGAGATCTTTCGCCTCAAAAAAGTCGTTCGTCGCGCCGCCCGGAATCGCCGTCGTCGGCACCCGTAGCCCCGGCACACGCGCTTGGGCTACACCCAACAGTTTTTCGCCGACTCCGGTGATATGATCGGCGCTACGCAACAGACGCTTATACACCCAGCGATTTAGCGGAGCCGTATCGAAACCATACTGGATATCGCTGCCGTGAACCGATACCACCAGCGGCACATTGTACTTACGACGGATCGTGGCAAAGTACTGATACTGCGCCGACGGATAATGCACATTGACCAAGTCAATCTGATGTGTCCCGATGAAATGCCGCAGACGTTCGACTGTGCGGCGGTGCAAAAGCACGAAGGCCGCTATCGATTTGAGGCCGTGGTGAGCGATGTACGGCGCCCGCGTATTGAAGCCGTAGATTTCGACTCCTTCGTCGCTTTTGATGAAGGTCGGCTGTTCGTCTGGCTGTTGCAAAAGAATCGTAACTTTGAACCCGCGCGACGGCAGCCGTTCAACCAGCTTCGATACACCATATACGACACCCCCGACCGCGGGCTTATACCAGGGCATGACCATCAAAACGTGTATCGGCTTTGTCATTGTCGTTTCTTGCTCGGAACAAGATACTTTTTCCGGTTTCAGTGTGCTCAAAGGTATGACTTTGTAAAAGGATGTCAAACGACCAAAGCACGGTTCAGCGACGCTAAAATTTGTTGCCCAATTAACCGACGTAGTGCTTATATACGGCACGGCTTCCGGCCCGATATCAAAAATCACTATGCAGGAGTAGATGTGAATATGAAAAAAATCCTCTTTATGCTGGCCATCGCGCTGGTTGTGGCGTCTGGCTGCACCAAAATCGATTATGTCGGCGAAGAATTTGCCCCCACCGCTCATGTCGAGCAGTTCTTTTCAGCCAACGACGTCACCCGCGATTACAAAGTCATGGGGTATATCGTCGCCAGCGCTCCCGATATGGTGAGCGCGGAGAAGATGCATAAGAAACTGATCGAGAAAGCCCAGAAGGTCGGCGCCGACGCCGTTATCATTGAAGGACTCGAACGATACACCTCCGGCTCTAACTCGTCATACACCGAAACCTCGCAGGAAAAGACCGACAAAAAGGGCAAAACTAAGACCGTCACCACCGGCTCAAGCTCGACTGATAACGAAGAAAAAAAGCAGATCAAGGCGACCCTCATCAAATACAAGTGAGACACTTCGTCGTCGAGATTATCTACACGCGACCGCTTGACCAAGTCCTCGCGCTGACTGAAAATCACCGGGCCTATCTCCAAACCGGATACGAGCGCGGGCTGCTTTTGATCTCCGGTCCGCAAGAGCCGCGGGTAGGCGGCATTCTGGTGATGCGCGGGGAATCTCAAGAAGAAATCCAGGAGTTTTGTGACGGCGACCCGTACGCCATGGGCGGTGTCGCCAATCATCGAATCATCGAGTTCCACCCCAAAAGCCACATCCCACTTCTCAATGAATGGGTCGGTCAAAAGACCTGATTTTCGATCTAATCTATTTATTCGCAACACTTTATAGCTTTTCTCTGAAATCCGTAGAAATTGCTATTGACTTGAGGCCCGTTGCCGATATATTAACTAACCAGATAGTTAAACCAAACGGTTAGTTAAGAGTAATGGAAGCAAATTCTACTGACAATTCACCGGCGACCGACGCCGGGTCAAAAGAGAAGATCATCAAAGCGGCGCTCGATGAGTTTGTCGAGTTCGGTGTCTCCGGGGCCCGGGTCGACCGGATCGCCAAACGCGCGCAAATCAACAAGGCGATGATCTACTACTACTATCACTCCAAGGCCGAACTGTATCGGGCGGTGATGGAAAATGCCTTTCGTCAGGCGGTCGCCAAACTGCACTGCCGCGTGAAAGACTCCGATGATCTTCGCACCGTGCTCAAAGAACTGTCCTCCATGCACACTCATTTGTTTACCGAGATACCCGGATTTCGGGAGATGGTGATGCGCGAACTGGCCAAAGCCGACACCGATGGATTTGTCCGGCTCAAAGATTCCATCGAGGCCTCCCAACTTCGCGAACTGGCGCGCAAACGAATCGAGGCCGGCATGGCTACCGGTGAGTTTCGCAAACTCGACGGTCGTCAGGTGATGGCGGCCTACATATCGATGAGTATCGGATTTTTCTTTTTGGCGCCCATGATTCAGAAGCTGATGGGGATCGAAGATTTGAAACAATTTCAAGAGGAGCGGGTGAATGTCATTCCTGACATTTTCCTGCAAGGCCTCAAGTCGAGATAGTATATGAGATATCTACTTGCCACTATCGTGTTGATCGCGGGCACCACCGTTGCCGCCGAAGATCTGACTTTGCGCCAAACGATCGATCAAGCGCTGGCGCATTCGCACGCGATCAAGAAATCAGCCGCGCTTGACTCGGCCTCGCGTTCGGGTGTGAGCGCGGCACGTGCCGAGCGGTGGCCGACCCTTTCGCTTTCGGCCGGCGCACAGTTCATCGATGATGTCCCGGTGGTTCAGCTCGCTCCCGGATCGTCGCGCGAACTCGGCACCAAGGAAACGTATCAGACTGACGTAAAAGTTTCCCTGCCATTGTACACCGGTGGACGAATCGGCTACGGCGTCGATCTGGCGCGCGCCTCGCTGGAACTTCAACAGGCCCTCGCCAAAGGCGACTCCGACCGGGTCGTCTTCACCGCCTGGAATGAATATCTTGGACTGGCGAGAGCAAAAGAGTTGGTCGATGTAGCCACGGCGTCGCAAAAACGCGCGGAGATCATCAACTCCGATGTCCAGTCGCTCATGGCCGCCGGAGTGGCCGACTCGGTCGATCTCAACGATGCCCGACTCGCGCTGACACGTGCTAAGCTGGGCGTCACACAAGCCGAGAATCAACTTCGATCGGCCGAAATTCGCACATCGATTCTGCTGGGCGTCGATCCAGGCGGCAAACCCAATCCATCCAGCGCACTGCCAGACCCCGGAGCTGTGGCGTCAACGGCCTTAACAGTTTCAGTGCAAAACAAAGGTGAGTATCAGGCAGCCACCGCGGCTGAATCAATCGCACGCGCCAAGGTGCATCTGACCGTTGCCGACTTTCTGCCAACGCTTTCGGCCTACGGCGGCTATTCGTACGGCAAACCCAACGGCGATGTCTTCAACAAAACCTGGCGCGACTATTGGTCGACCGGCGCGAATTTGAGCTGGTCGTTCAATCTCGGCGGACGCACCAGTTCGAAAAATGCCGCTGCCCGCTATGAATTGCGCTCGGCTCAGACCGAACGAAACCGGGTCGAGGAACAACTCGGGCGCGATGCCCGCCTCGCGCAGGAACAGTTGTCACTGGCGTTGAGCCGATATGAAACGGCCAAAAGCGAATACCAGATTGCGGGCGATCAATTTCGTCAGGCCCAGGCCCGCCACCACAACGGCGATTTGTCATCCAATCGTCTGCTTGATATCGAAACAAGTTTGACCGCAGCGCAATCGTCACTGGCGGCCAGTGTCGCCGATTATTGGCTGGCGGCGGCGTATCTCTATTTCGCTACCGGCTCTAAAAAATTGCAGGAAGGACTTTGATATGCGATATACATTCCCCGTTCTGATCTTGATCCCCTTTGCCGCGCTGCTCGGCTGCAACGGCAACAACCATGTCGCCGGAAGTTCTGGATTTATCGAAGCGGACGAGTCGATCATCTCGTCGGAAACCTCCGGCCGGGTCGAACGTCGGCTGGTCTCCGAAGGAATGCCGGTGCATGTCGGAGACACATTGTTGCTCACCGACAAAAGCAAACTCGACCTGCAGTTGAACGCCCTGTCGGCCGCGCGCCAGGTTACCGAAGCTACCTTGTCCACCGCCCGGCTCGCCGTCGAGAAAGCTCGAAAGGCGGAAGAGTTTGCAATCTCCGAACGTGATCGGGTGGATCGCCTGATCAAATCCGGCTCGGCGACCCAGAAGCAACTTGATCAATTGACCTACGAAGCTTCTCAAGCGACGATTGCCCGCCGCACCGCTGAAGCCAATGTGACCGCTACTTCTGCTCAACTTGCAAAAACCGACGCCGACATCGCGCTGCTTGATCGCCAGATTCAGGACTGCGCGCCGCTCTCACCGCTCAATGGCGTCGTGACCGAAACGTATGTCGATCCCGGCGAATTTGTGAATCCGGGCAAAGCGATGCTCAAAATCGCGCAGCTTGATACGGTCTGGGTAAAAGTTTATCTGCCGGCCGACGAATTCGCGACGGTAAAACTCGGCGACCCCGCGTCGGTGTCGACTGAAACTGGCGGCTCTGAATACACGGGATCGGTGATCTGGACATCAGCTGAATCGGAGTTTGTCCCCAAGAATGTGCAGACAAAAGAATCGCGCTCGGATTTGGTCTACGCGGTGAAAGTCTCGATACCCAATACCCAAAGCGCGCTCAAGATCGGTCAGCCGGTTTACGCTACGATCAAGGCAAAATGAGCTATCTCGTCTTACAAGGCCTGACCAAGTCGTACGGCAAGGTCGCCGCGCTGCGCGAATTTTCGCTTGAAGTAAAACGCGGCGAGATTTTCGCGTTGGTCGGTCCCGACGGCGCTGGAAAAACCACTGCCCTTCGCATAGTCTGCCAGCTTATCGGCGCCGACGCAGGTGAAGTAACGCTGGGTGGCCAACGCCCCGTCGACAACTTTGATAACTTCAAATCCATGCTCGGCTACATGCCGCAGCAATTCTCGCTCTATCAAGACTTGTCAGTCGAAGAGAACTTGATATTTTCTGCAGGCCTCTACGGAGTGACCGGCGCAGCTTACAAGACCAAGCGGGATTATCTTTACGAATTTTCCAATCTCGGCCCGTTTGCGGATCGTCGCGCCGGCGCCCTCTCCGGCGGTATGAAGCAAAAACTGGCCCTGTCATGCGCACTGATGCACGAGCCGGAGCTTCTGATTCTCGACGAACCTACTACCGGTGTCGATCCCTTGTCTCGCCGCCAATTCTGGGAAATTCTTCTTCGTCTCAAATCGCAGGGCTCGACTATTTTGGTTTCGACTCCGTACATGGACGAAGTCGCCCGCGCCGACAATGCGGCGTTCATTTTTGCGGGGCGTCATCTTTCGACCGGTACGCCGGAGCAGTTGGCAGCGCAATTCGACGGTCAGGTTTGGTTTTTGGATCGCGAGCCGACCTCCGAACTTGTCGCGTCGCTCAATGCCATCTCAGGCATGAAAGCCCGTCGTTTCGGATCGGCGCTCCACTTGTACATAGAGAAACATCGTCCGATTGACACGTTTTCTCCAGCGCTGACATCGCTTGGCATCGATCGCAACTCGCTGCAATCCACCCCCGCCTCGCTTGAGGATCGCTTCATTCAACTCATGGAGACGATGTCATGAACGAGCGAGTGGTCGTTGACTTGGACAATCTCACGCGCCGCTTCGGCAAGTTCACGGCGGTCGATCATATCTCGCTTGATGTCTACGAAGGCGAGATCTTCGGCTTCTTGGGCGCTAACGGCGCCGGCAAAACCACGGCAATTCGAATGCTGTGCGGCCTGCTTCTGCCGACTTCGGGCGGCGGACATGTCGCGGGATTCGATGTGCTTACCCAGTCGGAAATGATCAAACGCAACATCGGCTACATGCCGCAGAAATTTTCACTCTACCCCGACCTTTCCGGACGACAGAATCTCGAATTTTACGGCGCGGCCTATGGACTCGATCGCAAACAAACTGGCTCGCGAATTGCAGAATTGACCGAGCGCCTGTCGCTGGCTGAATTTATCGACCGGCTCTCCGGATCGCTTCCGGTCGGCTGGCGTCAGCGACTGGCGTTGGCCGCTTCGCTTCTGCATCAACCGCGCATCCTCTTTCTCGACGAACCAACCGGCGGCGTCGATCCGGTCTTTCGCCGTACGTTTTGGGGATTGCTCTACCAACTGGCCGAAGAGGGTGTGACGATTTTTGTCACCACCCACTATATGGACGAAGCTGAATACTGCGGGCGCATTTCGATTATGCACGCCGGCCGCATCATCGAACTGGGCCGCCCCTTCGATCTGATCAAGAAGCACTCCGCCAAAAATCTTGAAGACATGTTCATCTCGCTGATCAAAGCGCAGGAGACAGTGCGTGCAGAGAATTAAGTTTATCGCTCGCAAAGAGCTCTACCACATCCTGCGCGATCCGCGTTCGCTCATGATTGTCTTTGCCATGCCGCTCATGATGACATTCCTGTACGGCTACGCCATCAATATGGATATCGAGCATGTCACGTTGGCAATTGTCGATCAGGATCACTCCGAGTCCTCGCGCGAGCTGATAGGGCGGTACTACAATTCGACCTATTTCAATCGTCCGCAAGGCGACGCCGACCTGTCCGATATTAAGGCCCTCTTCCGCGCTGGAAAAGCGGCCGCGGTGCTCATCATCAAACCGGGCTTTGACAAAGCGATGACCGAGCGGAGTGAATTCGAACTGGGGTTGGTCATCGACGGCGCCGATGCTTCGCTCGGCGCAGCGGTGCAGGCGTATTCGTCAGCATTGCTCAATCAATACTTAATGTCCAAATTGCCGGTCGGCACCACGCCACCGGGTGTGCGGATGTCCCAGCAGGTGCTGTACAATCCTGACCTGAAGTCCTCACACTTCTTTGTGCCCGGATTGCTCGGCGTGATTTTGATGACCATTTCGGCGCTGTTGACCTCAATCACTATCGCCCGCGAAAAGGAAACCGGCACGATGGAACAGCTATTGACCACGCCGGTTAAACCCCGTGAAATCCTGATCGGCAAATTGATTCCGTATGTGGTGATCGCCTTTCTGGACGGCGCGTTGATCGTATCTATCGCCGTCTTCTTGTTCAAGGTCCCCTTTGTCGGCTCGTACTTGTTACTTGTGTTGTTCGGCTTTGTGTATATCGCAACGGCTCTATCTCTGGGCATCCTAATATCGTCCGTGACCAAAACCCAGCAAGTAGCGATGATGTTGGCCCAGACAACCACCCTCTTGCCCGCTGTTATGCTCTCCGGCTTTGTCTTCGCCATCCGCAATATGCCGATCCCCCTGCAGGCGATCAGCCATATCGTCCCCGCGCGGTACTTTGTCGCGATCATCCGCGGTGTCATGCTCAAAGGCGCGAGCATCGAAGTACTGGCGATTCAGGCCGCGGGGATGGTCGGGTTGGCGGCGCTCTTTATGTTCATCGCGGCCCGAAAATTCTCAACGAGGATCGGCTGAGTATGTGGCGTTCATTTTTAGGCCTGCTGCGCAAAGAGTATATCCAGATCTTCCGCGACCGCTTCATGCTTCGCCTGATCTTCATCATGCCGGTCATACAACTTCTGGTGCTGGGGTACGCGATCAATACCGACGTGAAGCACATCCCGCTCGACGTCTACGACTTCGACCAGTCCACCTATTCTCGCCAGTTGATTCAGGCCCTGCAGGCCGGCGAATATTTCGATCCGATGCTTCGGTTGGGCGATCCCAATATTTCACCGCTCTGGGATGTCGATCACCGCTTCAAAGACGGTCACTCGCAGATGTCGATTATCATTCCGCCGGAATTTTCCAAACAGCTCTCTCTTAAAGACAGCGTCACAATCGGCTTCATGGCCGACGGCTCCGATGCCAACGCCGCTCGCACCGGACTCGGCTATGCCTCGCAGATCGTTCGACAATTCAGTCAGCAAATAACCGGTGTAAAACCGCCGGTCGAAATTCGCTCAACCTTTCTGTACAATCCCGAATCCGAATCTAAATACTTTATGATTCCGGGTGTAGTCGCCGTTCTTTTGACCATGATCAGCATGATGCTGACCGCGATGGCGATTGTCCGCGAGCGCGAAATGGGCACACTCGAACAGGTACTGGTCACCCCCATTCATCCCATCATTCTATTGATGGGAAAAGTCACTGCCTTTGCAATACTCTCGGTCATCGAATTCGGCATCGCATTGGGAATAGGCATGCTCTGGTACGGTATCCCCTTCGCGGGTTCGCCGCTTCTGTTATTCGGCCTGGCCGGTCTTTTCCTTCTCACGACACTCGGCCTTGGTATGTTCTTCTCCACCGTGACCTCGACCCAGCAGCAGGCGATGTTCTTCGTATGGTTTTTCTCGATCTTCACCATGCTCACCTCCGGCTTTTTCACGCCGATTTCAAATATGCCCATCTGGCTTCAACAGCTCACCATTATCAATCCGATGAAGTATTTTCTGGTGATTGTGCGCGGTATAATTATGAAAGGGGCGACCCTGCCGGACCTGTTGCCCAATGTCATCGCACTTATCATATTTGGCGTGACCCTGTTTGCGTTCTCGGTGATGCGGTTCCACAAACGGGCGTCGTAAACACAGGAGGTACTTCATGCCCGAGATCATCACACGCGGAGCCAAGGCCCCCGCTTTCACTTTGCTCGATCAAAACGACAACAAAGTCAAACTCTCGGACTTCAAGGGTCAGTGGGTGGTGCTGTATTTCTATCCCAAAGACGACACCCCCGGATGTACCACCGAAGCCTGTGATTTTACCGACGGCCTCAAATCGCTTGAAAAGCTCAATGCCAAAGTACTGGGTGTCAGCGCCGACTCAACCGAAAGCCACCGGAAGTTCATCGCCAAATTCAAACTGAAGATCACCCTGCTTTCCGATCCTGACCACGAAATGATCGACAAGTATGGTGTCTGGCAGAAAAAGCAGAATTACGGCAAAGAGTATATGGGCATTGTGCGCACGACCTATCTGATCGATCCCGCCGGCAACGTCGCGCATGTCTGGGAGAAAGTCAAAGCCGAGGGTCACGCCGCCAAGGTCACCGAGAAACTCAAAGAGCTGGCCGGCAAGTAGGCAATGCGGATTCTGATCTCTGCCGCGAACGGCTTTCTCGGCGCCGCGCTTATTCCCGTTTTGGAACTAAGCGGACACACCGTTGTCCGACTGGTGCGGCGCCCCGAACACGATACGGACATCGGGTGGAATCCCGAACGCGGAGAACTTGACAAGCAAAAGCTTGCTGGTTTCGACGCCGTCATTCATCTGGCTGGAGCGAACATCGCGGCGAAGCGCTGGAACGAAGCATACAAAAAGGAAATCTGGGACAGCAGAATCAACTCTACCAAACTGCTGGTCGAGAAAATCGCTCAGCCCGCACCGCCGAAAATATTCATGAGCATGTCGGGGATCGGTTATTACGGCAGCTGTGGCGACCGATGGCTCGATGAGTCTTCGCCCGCCGGAAACGATTTCATGGCACAACTTGCCATCGATTGGGAGAATGCCGCCAAACCGCTTGCGTCGACCGGAGCGCGGGTCGTCACTCTTCGCACCGGTGTCGTGCTCTCGCCCACCGGCGGCGCGCTTGCCAAGATGCTCCCAATGTTCAAGCTCGGCCTGGGTGGACGCCTCGGTAACGGCACACAATATTGGAGCTGGATCTCCCTCCCCGATTTTCTCGCCGCGATCGATTTCATCTTAAACAACGACATCGTCAGCGGGCCGGTCAATATGACCGCGCCCAATCCCGCTACCAATCGCGAGTTCACTGTCACGCTGGCCAAATCGCTCCGTCGCCCGGCACTATTTCCGGTCCCGGCCTTTGCCTTACGCGCGATGTTTGGCGAAATGGCCGACGCTGTTTTCTTCGCCAGTCAGCGCACCGCGCCAAAAGTACTGGCCCACCACGGATTTAGTTTTGCGCACGCTGATCTGCAGTCGTCGCTGTCTACGCTCTTGTCCGAGTAGCTGACGCCGTTGTCGGACGTCCCTTTCGAATTGTCCTTGCCTATCCCTCCGTTAATAGGTAAATTACTCCAGTATCAATTCCGGGAGGGAATCTATGCTTCGTCATCTGTTCGCTGCCTCGTTGGTAGCATCCCTGTGTGTCAGTCCTACCGCCTCACAAATAGTCCAGTATGGCGACCTTTCATCGACATCACCGGTAGTGACGCTCTCCGAATCGTTTCCGACGACGAGTTCCGCCAGCGCTGCCAGGCATAGCTCGTCCGGTTGGAAAAAATCGCGTGGCGGCGGCGACCGATCTTTTTCGGTCAGGCCGTTCGATATTGGTATCTCTCTGCGCGGCATCTACTCTCTGCCATTCGGTCGCTACTATGACGGATTTTCCAGCGGGATCGGCTTTGAAGGCGATTTCAAAGTGTGCGTCAGCCGTGACATTTCCCTTCTGTTTCTCTTTTCCCGATCGGGTACAAGAGCTGCCGATGATGCTTCATTCGTCGCTTCGGTGAATTATCCGTACATACTCCTTGATGAGAAATACACCTTTCATGTTAATCGCTACTACTTTGGCCTGCAGCAAACCGGTCCGGTAAATCGCGATGACCGTTTCCCGGATATGTGGTATGCCTGGTTCGCTGTTGGCGCCGTTGCTCACAACCTTTCCGGCCGAGTCACTGTTCAGGACAGGACGGATAACCAGGTATATCTTGGCGTGCTGCCGCCAACGAGCGACACCCGCTTCGGTCAGGCGATCGGACTTGGCTATGTTTGGCGCCTGAACGAAATGGTCGGCTTCGATCTTTCCGGATCGTTTGAGGGAATCTGGACCAAGCGCTATACCAGTGCCGGTACACAGACTGTCGGTCTCAACGCATTTTCCCTGGACTTCAAAGCGGGCGTTACCTTTCTGCTCGGAGCCAAGCCGAACTGATTCTCCGTTCGGCGTCGAGACAAGACCGCGAGACGATTCGATAGTACGCGGGCTCGGTTGATTTCAAACAATACCTGATTGTATTGATTGACGATTTTGCCCGCCAAATCGGTTGCCCTCAAAGTCAAATTCGATATATTCATTCCCCTGTAACATGCAATACCGGAGTAAAATTGTCCGATGACTGAAGATCAAAAACGTTCATTATATCGCCATCCGCTGGCCGCGGTTGGCGGTGCGCTCATGGCCGCCGGCGCCTTTGCCTTTGTGGTGCTGCTCCTCATCGACCTGACCTCGCACACCGATAACCCGTACAATTCGCTGGTTACATTCATCGGCGCACCCGCCCTCATCACTTTGGGACTTATTCTCTTTTTGATTTCGGTCTATGTGCAGGTGCACGCCGCCCGCAAACGCGGCGAACATGTCAAATTCCGTCTATCGATCGACCCCACCGATCCCAAGTACATGCGCAATCTCTGGATATTTCTGGGATTGTCCGTTGTACTCGTCGGCGTGGTGGCCTACAGCGGATCGCGGGCCTACGAAGCTACCGACTCGACGGCCTTCTGCGGTAAGACCTGCCACGAAGTGATGGAGCCGCAGTATGTAACCTATCAGAACTCACCGCATGCCCGCGTACTGTGTGTCGATTGTCACATCGGCCCCGGCGCCTCGTTCTATGTGAAATCCAAAATCGACGGTCTTCGACAAGTCTTGGCGGTAACAACCAACAGCTTCTCGCGACCGATCGAAACGCCGGTCACGTCGCTCCGTCCGGCGCAGGAAACCTGCGAACGGTGCCACTGGCCGCGACAGTTCTACGGCGAAAAGCTTGTTACCAAAACCTATTTCCGCACCGACGAAAAGAACTCGCCCTGGACAGTCAGTCTGCTGGTCAAAATTGGCGGCGGCAATCCGCGCACCGGCAAACTCGAGGGCATTCATTGGCACATGATCGGCGATAACAAAGTCGAATACGCGGCCACCGATCACAAACGCCAGAATATTCCTTGGATTCGGGTGACTAATTCCAAGGGTGACACCTCGGTATACATGGAGCCGGGCGCCACCGCGCCGGATTTCGCCGACAGCTCAGTGCAGCTTCGCAAATTCGACTGCATGGACTGCCACAACCGACCCAGCCATCGCTTTCAACCCGCCGCAACGGCCGTCAACCTCGCCATGTCAACCGGCCGCATTCCGACCGACTTACCGTACATCCGTCAGGTCGGCCTTGATCTGCTCAACGCCAAATACACCAAGCGCGAAGATGCCTTTGCTGCCATCACCAAAGGCGTAACGGACTATTACCGCACCAACTATCCGCAAGTAGCCGACAGCCGGATCGAAGACATCAAAACGGCCGGAGACGCGTTGATAAGTATCTATCAGGAGAATTTCTTCCCGGAAATGAATACCGATTATCGGGCGAGAGAAAACAATTTAAGCCACTTCACCAACGACGGCTGTTTCCGCTGCCACGACGGCGTTAAGGTCAATGAGCGGGGTGAAAAACTCTCCCATGCCTGCAACACTTGTCACAACATCGTCGCACAGGGACCGTCGATGAATCTCGACTCGCTGGAAAACAAAATCACCGGCCTCGAGTTCAAGCACCCCGAAGATATCGAGGATGCGTGGAAAGAGACCAAATGCACCGAGTGCCACACTCCTGAGCAGGGATACTGATCCGATCACTCGTTTTCTGTGAGCTTTTGACAATTCGAGCCGTCCGGTGCCTCCACCTGACGGCTCTTCCTTTGTAGGTCGGGACCCTTGCGGCCTCGACGATTATCTCGTCAAGTTATCTTCGGCGCTGGTAATACACAAACCGTAGAGCGCCCAACGACGACTCAGCGTAGTCCTCGTAACCGATATCCGACACTGGAATAATTACTTTCGCCGGTTGATATTCACGCGCGAATTCTTCCGATCCGCCCAGCTCATAGTCGCTCAGAAACCATGGGAAATTGTTGGCATAGTCTCCATTCGACGGGCCGATGATGACATAGTCGGGCTTGCGTGACAGCACATATAATCCGTCACCCTTGCGATGTCCCGGCCACTCCTGCATTTTGGTTCGCAACGGGACACTGTGGCGCTGCGCAATTGTCGTGTCGTTCAGGCCGAGCATGTCGATGAATCGAAGTTTAGGCGCAAAGTATGGAGTTGATCCGGCGGTATTAAGCGCTACCAGACTTCCTTCGGACCAGTTAGCGTTGATGTAGTTACCAATTTGCTCGCCGAGAAAGGCCGCTCCGTCTCGGACTTTTGCTCGTTGGTATTTCTCAGCTGGAAATATCGCCTGACCCGCACATAATATCAGAACCAAAGCCAACATTGCCAATTGCATGTACCGCAATTGAAATTGCTGAGCAGAGACACACCACTCATAGATGAGAAAACCACACAGCGGAATCAACGGCGCGAAAAGTCTGAATGCCGGCATATGGTCGCCTCCAATTGCGACGACATACCCGCCGAAGCTGACAATCATGAGCGAATACCAAATTGATCTTGTATGCCACGCGCGAGCGACCGTCGCGACTACCGCTCCGACAAGCAGGACGTACGGCAGAAAAGGAAATCCTGCAGAGAACTCGTTAAGGTATTGCCACCCGTAGGCAGAGGCTTCGCCAAGATGGGTACCTTTGATAAGAAAAGTGTTCGGTAGCCAGTGGCCGTAATAGAAATACCGCCAAATTTCATGCGGCACGGTCAATACTGCAGCACCGAACAAGTACCACCACACTCGGCGATCGAAGTGCCGATCAACTATCAACGCCTTCGCAACCAGCATGATCAGGCCGATAAGTACAAAAAGTATTCCGTCCGGGCGGCAAAGGGTTGCCAGTCCCATCAGAATACCCGCCGAATAGAGCGAATCTTTATGACCTGCTAACGCATCCCCCAGCTTCACGGTGCCAATCGTTACGAGGAGAGTAAAAAGCGTCGTTTCTAAACCGCCCACAGTCCAAATCAGAACGGGCAATGCCGTCGCACAAAGAACTATTGGAATAAAGGAATACCACGAGCCTTTGTTTGACTGCTGTATCGATCTGTGTCTGAATATCGCAAACGCAGTCAAACCGGCATACGCAAGAATCCCAATCAGTCGCGCGCCAAACTCCAGATCGATGCCGAACCGTCCGAGAGCCGCCACAAGAATGACATACAAGAAGTTAGTGTAACCCTCCACCCGCTCCCCCGGATTCCAGCATAAACCGCCGCCGTTCAAAAATGTCTGTGCATATCGGAGCGAAATGTAGGCGTCGTCGTGAAAGAACTGTCGATATTGGTAAAACAGCACGGCAGCAATTGCGGCAACAATCACCGCAACAGCCAGATGACTCTTCTTAGTTGCCATTCCGTTTCGATGCT
Source organism: uncultured Ignavibacteriales bacterium (assembly GCA_964455535.1). GTDB lineage: Bacteria > Zixibacteria > MSB-5A5 > GN15 > FEB-12 > JACRAV01. Next base: position 35,792 of record CAYVWS010000006.1, read on the forward strand.
ACCTTTTCTCGCATGAAATAGATTCAACTATCAGCAAAACCGCGTCAACAAGATCGATTTGTGCTTCATCAGTCGCTACCGAATCTGAATCAGCTTTGTCTTGGCGCGCGTTTCAGGTGAATACCAAATGCGTACAAAATCTTCAATCGACTTTGCCTCACGCTCCGCCCACCGATCAGTGATCGGCCGACGGACCAGCTGTCGCAGCGTTCTGTAACCCGGACCATGATGTTTGGCCAACTCGCCGGCTTTGCTGATCGCAGATGTCAGCAGGGCCGACGGTTCCACGATTTCATCTATCAGCCCAATCTGTCTCGCGCCCTGTGCGTCGAAGATTTTTCCCGTGAGCAGCATCTGCTCGACTGATTGATTCGATATCCAGTAGCGAAGCATCTCAACGGTGCTGGCAAACAGCGCCGCGCCCAGCGCAACTTCGGTCAGTCCGATACTCATTGGCTGGTCAGCCGCAATTCTTGCATCGCACGCAAGCAGTAACATGCAACCACCGGCTACAGCGTGACCATTAACGGCCGCGACAATCGGTTTGGGAAAGAGAAATAAGTCTGAGCACAACCCGCACAACGAGTTTAGAAAGAGCGTGAACTCTTCGGGCGTTAAGTCATAAAGTGCGGGGACATCAAGCCCGAACGAAAAAAACTTTCCGCGACCGATCAGCACTACCGACGTGAAGGTGTCGTCCCGCTCGATCTCCGCAAATGCCGACGCCAACTCAGCCAACACTTGCCGGTCAATGGCGTTGACTTTGCCGCGCGCAATCGCCACCACGGCGGTGCTATCGTGTCGTTCAATGGTTACGAATTCCATGGGCATTACCGATGGAAGATAGAAAGCGGGCCGAAACGATAAAAGCTGAAAAAGCGCCGCGCTTATTGGGGCGGCTCGATGAGAGTGGGAAAGCCGGGTTCGACGAGTCGATGCAGGGTCATCGCATCCTCAGGCGTCACCTGAACGACTAAGCGATTCTCGCCGAAGGGTCGCTGGATTTTCTGCGACAAGTCTACCATCGTCGTCTTGAAATCGCCCTTCGGATTTCCCTGAATGTCCGAGCGAATCTCAAGCACCAGTCCATCGCCCCACAAAAGCTGGAAACGACCGGGAATCTCCCGTTGCAAACGCGCGGGATCGACGTTGACCACCTGCCCGACAATCTTGAGCACCGAGTCGGGTGTTTTCTCTTTGGCGGTGAACAGATATTTCTCAACCACCGGTCGCACCAACCGCTTGTTGTCGTCCTGAAACTTGTTCGCGAACGACTTGAGATCGCCCTTGTCGCCGTCGATGAGCTTGAACGGACAGCTCCACACCAGCGTCCCTTTCATCTTAAGCGCAAGTTCGGTATCGGCCAAGTCGATTTCCAGATACGGTTTTTCGGTGCGCGCCAGCGCCAGTTCAGTTTGCGTAATCGCATACTCGGTGGCGGCCGGCAATGTGGGCTTTGGCTTGTCGGTGGCCGCGTTGTTGTCATCTGATCCGCACGACCAGCAAAGCGTCGACAGCACGCATACCAACGCGGCAAAAGAAATGGTGGATAATGGTCGCCGTGTTTTCATGAACTAAAAGATGTAGACCAGCGTGCCCATCTGCACTTTGTTGAAAATTTGTTCGAGGGCTTTCGCCTCGACGCGCACACAGCCGTGGGTGACATTCACGCCGAGCAGACGCTCGTAAATTGTCCCGTGAATGAAATACCCCTGGTTGCCGAAACCGATAGCATAGTCACCCATCATCGCCGGATCGAGCCGTTCTTTTTCGCTCTTGGGAATCTTCTCGCCGTCCTCGATAAAGGCCCAGTCGGGTTTGCGCCACCAGGGCTGTTTGATCTTGTTCGTGATTTTGAAAATGCCAAGCGGTGTATCGAACACCCATTTACGATGCGTAACCGAATCGATCAATTCGCCGCCGTTACCCGTTGAGCACTCGGCCTTGATGATAATCGAGTCGCGTGTACGATAGTAGATCTTGCTGGCATGCGTGTTGATCACAACATACGGCGTTTTTGGAGTGAGTTTGTCCAGAGCCAGCTTGGCGGCTTTAAGCTCTTTGGCTGCCTTCTTGGCGTCGGCCGGAAGCGCCGGCAGTGAATCGAGCTTGACCGGCGTGGTGACAGCAATTTCTTCTTCGCTCGGGGGAGCGGTATACCAGATCAAGCCGCCGACTGCGATGACAATCAGCGCGACAACTGAATAGATAATTACACGCATCATGGCCAGTTTACCGATCTGCGGACTATAGTCACCGGTGTGCCGTTGGTGACATAGCTCAGCATATGATCCATGTCTTTGTTGGTCAGCGCCACGCACCCCTCGGTCCAGTCGTTTCCCCGACCGCCGTCGCCGTGAATTTCGATCAGCCCGCCGATTCGGGCGCGCGCCGAGATGATCCCCGCTCGCTTGTTTTCGGCGAAGCGTCGACGATCCGAATCATTCGGGTAGTCCAGCAGCAGCGCTTTGTAATATTTGCTCGATCTGATCTTCACCTGTACCACCTGATATTTTCCTTCGGGGGTAGCGCCGTCGCCGGACAGTAATTTCTGGTGCGCCGAATTATACCCCAGTTCGCACTCGTATGTTCGGATCAGTTTCCCGGCTCTTATGAGGTAGGTACGGTGCGCGGCTTTGTCGACAATGACGGCATACCCGCCGCTGTTTTGCGATTCGTCGAGAGTCTCGTTTACCCAGCGCCGCCATTCCGCCAGACGCTGCGCGTCGGCGTCGACAAAGTCGGCGAATAACATTGAGAGCTGGCGGATTGCTTCATTTCCTTTTGTCACCGATCGTATCGATTCGTCGTACTCACCTTTGGCGTGAAGACTCTGCGCTACTGTATACTGCAAGTGGGCGATTTTTGTGAATCGCTCGAGTTTGTACCGGGCCAATGAGCCATTGACCGACTGCGTCCAGGTGTCGATTTCTTTGCCGAGGGCATCAATGCCGGATTTGCAGATGAACGAAGCGCGTTTGATCGAATCTTCGGTTTTCGTTTTGGCTTCATCGGCGGTCGCGCCAGCCAGTGACAGAATCGAATCAGCGGCATGGTAGTCGCGAAAGGCGCCTACTTTTCCGTTCTGTTTTGCGATTTCGAGCCACCCTTGTTGCACCAACTGCTCGGCCTTGCGGTAGACCGGCTGGGCATATCGAATCGCGCCGGCTTTCGCCGCCGCTGATACCTGCGACTTGGCGGTTTCGAGCCGCAGTAGCGGCGGGTTGTCCGAATAGGTCAACGCGAAATAGGCCGCCGCCAGCGCCGCCGCCGTGCCGGTTCCAATCAAGAGATGTCGGACTTTGATTTTCATTCTCTATTCAATGTACACAAAACAGACGCGGAGGAACCGTAAAACTCACGGTTCCTCCGCTATATCGTCATAGACTATCTAACTATGAAGACTCCGATTACTTACTCGGAACCGTTCCCATTCTCTTCTTGGCCGCGGCCATGGAGATTTCGCCCATCAGCGAGCGAGCGCGGGAGATCACGGCTTCGACTTTACCCTTGGCGACCATGTATTTGCCGCTGTTGTAATCGGCCTGAGCATCGGCGAACTGGGTGCCAACGCCGGCGACATCGTTCTTGATCAGTTCGATATCGGCCTTGTTACCCTTGCCAACCGGGGCTTTCGCTAAAGCGGCATTGGTCGAATCGAGAACCGCCTGAGCTTCGGCCAACAGAGCTTCGACCTGCACGCGGACTTTTTCCTTCTCGGTGGCGGCGGTCTGAGCGGCCTGCTTCATAAGCGCATCGGCGCGGACAAACATTTCCTTGGAAGCGCCATAGGAACGGAACAGAGCAAACTTGCCATCCTGTTCGGTCTTGGCGGCGTTAGCGGCATTCAGCGTATCCTGCGCCATACGGAGTGCGTCCGCAGCATAGGTTTCGGCTTCGGCAGACTGGGCTGCATTCAAAGAGGCCTGGGCGGCAGCCATTTCAGCTTCGGGTGCCTTCGAGCAACCGGCGAGAATCGCCAGAAGCGCGAAGACGGCGACCATCGCGAAAAGCTTTTTCATTGTGGTTTTCCTTTCAATTGGGGGCGCCGGATCTTCCGTCACCACCCGGGGTTAAGAAAATTAGTTTCTGCTTTTTTCGTTCGGGAGATACCTCCCGACCCTTCCGTTCCACGGGACTCTGTGAAACTTTTCTCAATTTCAGAGAAATAGACTCAGATTCCCATTTTGAGAGCGGGAAATAACCTCGACACTATGGGTATGTCAACCCTTTTTTTGGA
>CAYVWS010000007.1:0-37181 GCA_964455535.1 uncultured Ignavibacteriales bacterium
GCCACTTTGAGCGGCTGACCGCTATCGGCTAAAGTTCTTGCAGGAGTCGAGGGCAGGATAACCGGCTTTTCGGACCAGCCGTACTTTTCATTTTGTGTAACAGTGGAAGCCAGATCGCAACCCGCCATGGTCGGATGGCTTTTCACGCGTTCCAACAACGCATCGATTGGCAACTCTGACGACGCGATTATTCCCCGCATAGCTCCATTTGTGCGGAGTTCCCGAACCAGCGCGCGGGTGTCAAACCCTTCAAGGCCGGGGATGCCGTTCGATTCCAGATACTCTTGCAGTGAGATACTCGCCCGCCAGTTTGAGACTATCCGGCTGGCTTCTTTGACTATCAATCCCGACAAAAAGAGCTTCCGCGACTCGGCATCCTCGGCGTTGATGCCGTAATTGCCGATTTGTGGATATGTCATCACCACGATCTGGCCGGCATACGACGGGTCGGTCAGGATTTCCTGATACCCCGTAATCGATGTATTGAAAACAACTTCGCCAAGCGAGTCGGAGCGGGCGCCGAACCGCCGTCCGTAGAAAGTACGGCCATTTTCGAGAACAAGGACCCCGTCGTTATTGGCGCGGGTGTTCCTTTGGTTCTGTGTCATTCTCGATAGTTGGTGTTCGGGTTAAGCGCGTCCCGAGGACCGGGCTGTCCGAAAGTTGGGGGAATTTATGGAAGGGGAGCGAGGGTGTCAAGAGGGGGGCAGTTCTGACTTTGATTGGCATTCGCGGCAGTGCATACTGACTGAATGAAGATAGCCATCATCGGCGGAGGGGCGGCGGGGTTCTTTGCGGCGATTCGCGCCGCCGAGCAAAACCCATCAGCCAAAGTCGTCGTCTTCGAGGCAACTAATCAACCGCTTGAAAAAGTGCTCGTCTCCGGCGGCGGGCGGTGCAATGTCACTCACAATTGCTTCGACCCGGCCGAACTGGTCCGCAACTACCCGCGCGGATACAAAGAACTGCGCGGACCGTTCTCTCGTTTTCACCCGCGCGACACGATCAAGTGGTTTGAATCGCGGGGTGTGCAGCTGAAAGCCGAAAGCGACGGACGCATCTTCCCCACCACCGACGACTCGCACACAATCGCTGATTGCCTGATAAATGCCGCCAAGTCACTGGGAGTTGAGATTCGATTGGGGGCGCGGGTGAAGTCGATTCGGCGGACGGGGGCGTCCGACGGGCAGGCAGGAAGCCTGCCGCGCACAGAATACTTCGAAATCGAATGCCACGGCAAATCACCCGAACAATTTGACCGGGTTCTGCTGGCCACCGGCAGCGCGCATCAGGGGTATCGGTTTGCCGAGGCGCTCGGGCATACGATTGTCGCGCCGGTACCGTCGCTGTTTACATTCAAAATTGCTGATAGACGCCTCGACGGGCTCGCCGGGCTCAGCTTTGACAACGTGCACCTGACTTTAACAACTGAATCCGGCGAGCGACTTGAACAATCCGGGCCGCTATTGATTACCCACTGGGGACTCTCCGGTCCGGCGGTACTCAAACTGTCGGCGTGGGGCGCGCGGATATTGCATGATTGCAACTACCACGCGACACTCTCGATCAACTTCCTACCCGCACTCACCGTCGAACAGATGTACGATTGGATGCTGGAGTATCGCGAACGCAATCCCAAGAAGCACGTCGCCACTGAACAGGCATTACCCATTCAATTGCGCTTCTGGAAGCGAATCGTCGATGTAGTCGGCATATTCGATGAAACGATCTGGTCGCACATCACCAAAGAACAGATGCAGCGCATCGTGGCGGAATTTGCTCGCGGTCAGTATGCTGTCCGCGGCAAAGGGATCTTCAAAGAAGAGTTCGTGACTTGCGGAGGTATCGACTTGCGCGAAGTCGACTTCAAGACGATGCAGAGCAAAGTGTGCGAGGGACTTTTCTTCGCCGGAGAAATTCTCGATATCGACGGTATCACCGGCGGCTTCAATTTCCAGAACGCCTGGACCACCGGCTGGATCGCAGGGGGCAACATGACGGAAAAGGCAATGTGAAGCAATGTCTACGGGTTTTGATGGAGAACATTCCCTCACCTGTCACTTCGTGACATCCTCTCCCAATGGGAGAGGAACTTGTAGTGTCGTGTCCTGAGAAACCGAGCAGATCTCCATCTACCTATGGGAGAAGGTACCCGAAAAAATGTAGAGCGGGCTCGCCTTTGGGCCCGCCATCTCGTGATTGAGACAAAAATGGCGGGCCAATTGATGACCCGCCATAATTAGTCGCAGCTATGCCACTCTCACTGACATGGCGCCAGCGGTGCAAAGCTGATATACAGGTAATCGATCAGTGTCGTAACATCGCTGATGTCAACTCCGCCGCCCGGATCACCATCGCAGTTAGCTTCCGCCGGACAGCACAGCGGCGTGAAGCTGATATACAGGTTGTCGATGATGGCCGCGAGATCGGATATATCAACATTGTCGCTCGGATCGCAATCGACATTGCCGGTGAGCCCTACACAGCACGAGGAAGTGCAGAACGGCCGCAGGTGATTTACCAGCCATCGCTTGGCCTTCTTCACGTTGTCGGAAATGACCGAAGTTGTGGCCCCGTTGCGGACGCTCGTAACAGCGGTATAGAAATACATCGTGTCGCCCGAGCCGATCGTCGTGTCGTGCGTGTAGGTGATTAAGCTGAACTGATCGGTGCTCGACCCAAGCGTCGAGTAGCCGGGCGTGGCGCTCAGGGCGTACATCTGATCTGCTTCCGGTCCGGTCGGTCCGAAGAGGTACGAGGCGTTCGCCTGTGTCAGCGCACTATGGATATTCGCAGTTGTGTCAACGCAGTTCGCTTGATCGCTGGAACCGATCAGCGCCAGTCCGCCATAGCGGCGCGTATTATCGATGCACCCCGTCCCGGTGCCGCGCTGGTAAATCAGTCGGTTAGTCGGGTCGAATCCGCCGGTGTTATTCGAGCCGGAGGCCGCCGGAATATCCCAATCGACGATTTCGGAGATCATCAGATTCGGGTGCGACATGCCGTCGGCAGAGTACAGTTTAAGGCACTGGATCACCGCCGCGCAGGTGTCGGCATTCTTCGGAGCATACCAGATCTTCTCAAGGCCGACCTTACCGTCTCTGGTCTTCATCGCGCCGGAGCGGTAGACCTCAAAGGCGGTCGAATCGATTGTCGCGACTTTCGGCGCTCCACCTGGGAAGGCCATAAACTGGTCTTGACTGTGAAGTCCGGTAGTGATGGTCTTGGTCGGCCCGGAGGCATCGATGATCATCACCGAACCGTCATACAAATAGGTGTTGGCACAGTCGCCGCCCGTAAGATAATCCATCGTGCTTCCGCCGCCACCGTTGCCGTTATTGCCGAATGTGCCGCGTGAACTGACCGCGAGTTTGGTGCAGCTTGTCGCGACTGTATCGAATGTCTCGGGCTGGCAGACATCGCCGAAACCGTCGAAGTCGGCATCTTCCTGACCCGGGTTGAAGATCGACGGGCAGTTGTCAACATTGCCGCAGATTCCGTCGCCGTCGGCATCGTTATTCAGATCATTCGGGCAAAGATCGCAGCCGTCGCCGACAAAGTCACCGTCGGAATCTTCCTGACCGGGATTGGACAACGCCAGACAATTGTCGCAGGCGTCGCCGCGGGCGTCAGCGTCAGCATCAACTTGCGAAATATTCGATATCGCCGGGCAGTTATCGCAGATGTCACCGATACCGTCGCCGTCGACATCGCGCTGGTCGGAGTTGAAGACAAATTTGCAGTTGTCGCAATCATCACCGGTACCGTCACCGTCGGTATCCAGCTGCGATGGATTAGGCGTGGTAGGACAGTTGTCAACCACATCGGCGACACCGTCGCCGTCCAGATCACCGCCTTGGCAGACATCGGGAATGTAATCCTGATTCAGATCGCCGGCGGATTTGGGTAAGAACGTAATGCCGCCCACCGACGTGAGCGGGCCGGCGCCGCGAACAAACGGCCGATAGTTGCGCCCACCGGTCGTGTATTCGAGGATTCGGTACTGACTGCCAACCTGAGTTGACACGAAGACATTTCCATTGGGGCCAGTCTTGATGCCATAGGGGCCGGTAATCGTATACAGGTCATTCCATTTCTGAACGAAAGCGCCGGTCACGCCGTTGTATTCCAGAATCTGGTTGGATGTGAAACTGCACACGAGCAGATCGCCATTAGGAAGGAACATCATGCCGCGAGGGCCGTTCAGCCCGCCTGAGCCGGAGGTTACGAATATCCCTATCAGCGCGCCGGTCGTGGCGTTGTAGCGATACACGGCATTGTTGCCGCCGCTGGTGACATAGAGATTGCCGTCCGGACCGATCACCATGCCAGTCGGCGACGTATGCGGCGCTACCAAGTTGGTTGACCAGACCGGCCCACCGGCCGCAGTAACCCGTCGGATTCGGTTGGCAGATTGTTCGGAGAAGATGAGGTCACTCGACGCCGGTCCGGTGCAAATGGAATTGGGTGTCGTCAGTCCGGCGAGGATCGTAGCATTGGCACCGGTGGCGGGATTGGTTCTTACGAGACTCCCCGACGACGGACAGGCCGAGTAGACATTGCCGTCAATGGCTGTCGTAACATCGGTCGGCGCACCGGCAAACCCGCCGATGGTTCGCGCCTGCACACCGCTCAAAGCGTTGAAATCGCGAATGTTCGTCGAAGCGGGGTCACAAACGAAAAGATCATTTTCGTACGCCAGATCGACAAAGTCGATCACTGCATTCGAGTTGCAGTCCTGACAGGCGTCGAGACGGCCATCCCGATCGATATCCAGCGCCAGGTTGGCGTTGATCTCGTTGAAATCGAGAGTAGAGTTGCCGTTGCAGTCGGGGTCGCAGACATCCGGGCGATTGTTGCCGTCGTCGTCGGTCGCCAGGCCATTCCAGGTCTCGTACCGATCCGGCATACTGTTGCCATTGCAATCCGATTCGCAGACGTCCAAAATACCGTTGCCGTCGATATCCGGAGCGCCGTTGATAATATCGGTTGGATCGAGGATGCTGTTGTTGTTGCAGTCCTGACATTCATCCGGAATCTTGTCGCCGTTGATATCGAGCGAGAAACCAAGTGCGATATCGATGCTGTCGTTGCGGTTGTTGCCGTTACAGTCGTAGGGATGGCAATCGGCGGCGTCTATGATCGACGTGACCAGTTGTTCCACACGACGGTGAAAGTGCAGATCGATATTGCGCTGATACCCGGCAAAGGTATGACAGTAGCTCATAATCGTTCCGCGCGAAGCCGTACCGTTGCCGCAATTGTCGATAAGCGGGACGTAACGTGAGTCATCGTGAGTGTGCCCGGTACCATGGTTGTGGCCCATTTCGTGAGCGAAGACGTTGATATCCCAGTTGCCGTTGTCGGGATAGCGCACCGGGGCGGCAAACGAACCGTTGATGTAGCCGTCGATACCAAACGCCCCGTTGCCGCTGCAGGTATTGTTGATATACGCGACACCGGCATACGACGGGAGATCGCGTTTTCCGCTGAGCAGATGGATAATATTAAGTCCGGTCGTATCGTAGTGTGTCTGCCAATAGTCGCGGAATTGGCCCAGATCATACGGACCGAAGGGTTCTCCCCCGCTCGGCCACATGCGGGCAAAGGCAAGGGTTAGCCGAATGTTCAGATCGCGCACGTAAATCGCGCTGATTGCTCCCAAGAGCTGTACTACATAGTCGCGGGCGGCAGTCACGTTCGGAAACAGATTCACAAACGCCTGATCGCCCTCGACACCAACACGGGAAAGCTTGGCGCCCGGGGCATCAAACGGGTAGCGCAGCACTGCGCGTTTCATTGATTCCAAAACGTCCTGTTCGGGCTCGACACCGCAGAAGGGCACATCGGGTACCGCACCGGCATCCACCTGCCGGACTGTCAGGTAGCCGTTCCCTTCGGCCGCGTCGGCTGAACGGGTCGACATAACATATTGCTCACCCGTACCATCATTGAGCCAGCCGTTGATCATACCGTCGGAAGCGATGGATAGGTAAGCGAAAGACCCTGATTGATTATCGATCTCCCCTTTGAAGGTCTGCACTTGCGAGGCCTCCATCGGCTGATCTCCGGATGGCGACCCGATAACGAAGCGGGCATCGGGACTGATGACGTCGAATCGCTTCAACTCAAGCCGGACCGTGCGCAGTGCCGACAAGGGGACATCGAGCGATCGTTCCATCGGCCCTTGCTTCAGATTCGTATAGAGTGTCGGCTTCAGCGCCACACGCAAAGTCGTGTTGTCGAAGACCTCGATCTTCCCTTCGAATGGATCATCGATCATGCGGGTTGTCGTTGCTGACGACAGATTGCTGGAAGAACCGGCCGCGATAGCGGCGCTTTGACCCAACACCAGCGCCATGCACAAACAACCGACTATTCGGATTCCGGATTTCACCTAATACCTCCAAAGTGCTTTTGCATCGTCATTTTCCGTCTCAATACAGACCGCCGAAAGAAGTAGGGGCGGTCGCCGAATGACTACCATCGACATATCTAAAATACCTGTTGGCGCGTTTTTTTCCAAGGCCTTATCGGAACCGATCCTGCCGCACTGATGCCCCAGAAAGGCAGCTTGTAAGGGGACAAGCGGCCGAACGGGATCTCGCGTCACGACATGCAAACTACTGACACGACGCCGTGGGCGTGAACGAGATATAGCGATAATCGATCAGGGCTGACAAGTCGGAGATATCGATCCCGCCGCTGACATCGCCGTCTATGTTCGCCGACTTGACACAACAGAGAGGGCTGAACGTGATATACAAGTAATCAATGAGCGCCGAAAGATCGGAGATATCGACACCGTTGCCGGGATCGCAATCTACGTTTCCGGTCAAGCCGACGCAGCAGCACGCGTCACCGACACCATCATTATTTGAATCTTCTTGTATTGGATTTGCAGTCGCGGGGCAATTGTCGCCACAGCCAACGCCATCGGCATCCGGGTCCTGACATTCAACGAAGCTGAGAAACTGATCGACCGAAACATTGAAATAGTAGTCTTTTGTGCCCGCCGGCCAGCGAATCTCGAGTGTGTCTAATACGGCCGCATCTCCCAGGCCGAAATGCGCATGAAGCCCCGTGAGTCCGAATCCGGTCGGGCTGCACAGCTCTCGCATTTGCCACTTTGGCACCCCCCCAATTGTTGCTCGAACGCGGATCCGAACCCCGTTGCCGTCGCGAGGAGATTTGATTCCCTGACAGGAAATATTGAGCCAGTGGTTTGAGTTCCCGTCGTTTAGGAAAAAAGAATTATTCTGATTCTCATTTTGGTTCTTGGCGCAGACTATGTCAAGGTCGCCGTCGCGATCGATATCATCGCACGCGAATCCGTGCGTCCAGCCGATGTCATTGACAAGCGGACCGGCAAGTTCGCGCACAAAGGTCCCATCGCCGTTATTGTAGTACAATCGGTTGTTGACCTGACCGACCTGGAATCCCACCGTGACGAACAGATCGAGGTCGCCGTCGTTATCGACGTCGAAGAGCCCGATGGAGTTGGACCACGCGCCGTCGTTCACCTGCGGCCCGGAAGTAACTTTTGTGAATGTCCCGTCGCCGTTGTTCAGGTACTCAAACTCATTTTGACCGTTGGTGTTGCTGACGAACAAATCGAAGTCTCCGTCATTGTCGATATCCCCCCACACACATCGGATAGAAGTTGCGATGTCGGTGTTGAAGGGCGGGGCGTTGACGCGGATAAATACTCCGGCCCCCTCGTTTCGATAGAGCGCATTTTTTTGGTCGACATTGGTTACGAAGACATCGAGGTCGCCGTCGTTGTCGTAGTCGGCCCAGGCAAGACCGTGTGACCGGTCGCCATCGGTTGTGAGCGGCGGCGATGCCACTTTGGTAAAGCCCCCAAGAGAGTCAGCATGGAACAGAAGCTTGGCAAGCGGCGTGGAAAAACCGACAGACACCAAAAGGTCTAGACGGCCGTCGTTGTCGTAGTCATTCCAGGTCGCAACGTCACTCCAGTTAGTGTCCGCTACGATGACCATGGTTGTGTCCCGCGTAAATGAACCCGTGCCGTTATTGATAAAGAATCGGTCTACCTCGCCGCGCCAGGTCGTCACATAACAGTCGAGATCTCCATCGTTATCATAATCGCCCCAGGTAGTCCCATCGGACGAAGACGGCAGGGTCGCGATCGTGTCGTTGGTTATGCGGCTAAACGTACCATCGCCGTTGTTCCGATACAGATAGTTGACCGGATCAGGCCCGACATTGGGGCGGCCATTCCCAAAAAAGATATCGGGATAGCCGTCATTGTCGATATCGACGAAGTTGACACTTCGAGAATTGCCGCCGTCGGAAACCACCGGGCCGGTGGTAACCTGGGTAAATGTGATGGCTGAAACCTGTGGCGTCCAAAGTGTCAGAATAGCAAGAGAAGCAAGTACCGATCGAGAAACAGCTATCATGTTCGCGCTCCTTGAGGAAATGGCGTTCGTTCTTTATGTAGGGAAGGTACGCGGCTACTCCCTTCTCGTAGAACAGTTTGCGGCGAACGGCAAGAATTGACGGGCGAACGGTTCAAGTGAATCGTCCAAGATGAACAGACCTCAATGTGGAGCATTGCCAAGCTGCCCCCAATAATTGTAACTTTGGAAATCATGTCGTCGAGAGTTGCACAGGAACAGCCCCGAAGCGTCCAATTGAAATGAATTCGCCTTTCCGACAAGACCAACCGGCAATCAGATTGCGATTCCTGCTCTGCGGCTGGGGGTTGGCGGCATTGATTTGGGGATCGTACTTCTACTTTCAACAGGCAAAGAATCCGCTTAACGACGTAAACTTTGCTAAATACCTGCTCGCGGGTGCTGTCGTGTTCTCGTTTTGGTTGGTAGCTGTGCCGGGTGTCGGTCGGCTCGCTTTTCGATTCCCCATTTTTGGACAAGAATCCAGACGCAATCTGGTGATTCACTTCTTACTCGCCCCTGTGGTATTCGTGGCACATATGATTTGGTTGGCGCTTGTTGCACCGACGACATTTGCAATCTTTGGCTGGGATACCTGGTCGGCGTACTGGTCACGTCTCACCATTGCCGATTTCTTCTTCAATGTTCGTGGACCGGTGGACATCGTCCTCTACTGGGCGACTATCCTTGGATTCGGCGCCTTGGAGTACTACCGCCGGTTTCACCAGCGAGATCAGGAAGCCAGTCGACTTGAGGAGGAAATTGATGTACTTAAATTGGATTTCGCCAGGAACAGTAGTCGGCAAGATTCATCGCTGAAACGTATCCCCATAAAGGCGGCTGACCGTGCGTATATGCTTGAAGTCAGTGACATCGATTGGATCGAAGCCGCCGACACCTATGTGATCATACATGCCGGAGGCAAACGTCACCTGTTGCGGGAGCGCATGAAGTGGTTTGAAGAACAACTGGCGCCAACTGAGTTCTTTCGCGTCCATCGACAGGCAATAGTCAACCTTAAGCGCGTTAGAGAAATTCGCCCCGGCGAGAGCGCTGATTTCGTGCTCGTACTTGCAAGCGGCGCCAAAGTACCTCTCAGTCGCCGACGACGCCGGGACTTTGAACAGATTCTGGGCCGATCTATTTAGAACTCTCACCCAAAATACCAAAACGGGCCGCTCGCGAGGGGGCAAGCGACCCGGATGGCTCCTGCGGAAGGAATAGTGACTACTGGCACGCCGCGGTGGGCGTAAACGAGATATAGAGATAATCTATGAGTGCCGACAGGTCCGAAATATCAATTCCACCGCTGCCATCGCCATCGACGTTCGCCGACTTGACACAACACAGAGGGCTGAACGTGATATAGAGGTAATCGATGAGCGCCGACAAATCTGAAATATCAGTGCCGCCGCCGAGATCACAGTCAACATTGCCGGTCAGTCCCACGCAGCAGCAGGCGTCGCCGACGCCGTCATGGTTGCCGTCTTCCTGTCCGGGATTGGCAGTGTTCGCGCAATTGTCGCACAAGTCACCGACGCCGTCATTGTCGGCATCGAGCTGATCTGGATTGGCAATCGCCGCGCAATTATCGCAGGCGTCGCCGACACCGTCGTTGTCGGAGTCGGCCTGATTTCCGTTGGCAACACTGGGGCAATTATCTAAACAATAGACTTGGTCGCCGTCGGTGTCCGGATCGACACATTCGACAATCGGGAGAATCTGATCGGGTGTCACGTTTTCAAGCACGGTAATGATACCGGAGGGCCAGCGGACAACAATCGAATCGATCATCGTAGCATCGCCCAATCCAAAGTGCGGGTCGATCTGATTCTGTCCCGAATACCCTGACTGAGCTGTCACTTCGCGCATCTGCCAGCGCGGCGACCCGCCAATGGTCGCCTTCAGCGTAACGCGGGCGCCGATAGCCGACCAATTACTGGCGAGGCCGGTCAGTTTGAGCGTTATCCAATGATTGCTGTTGCCGTCGTTGACATACAGCGCCTCGTTTTCGCTGGCGCCGAAACACTTTGCCACCGCGAGATCGAGATCACCGTCGTTGTCGATATCGCCGAAGGCGCAACCGTATGACCATCCGAAATCGGTCGATTGCGCGCCGGTGTTGATCTTGGTAAAGGTTCCATCGTTGTTATTTTCAAACAGGAAGTTCTGATCGCCGCCCGGACCACCGAATCCGTTGGCTACATACAGATCCAGATCTCCGTCATTGTCGATATCTCCCCATGCCGATCCGATCGAATAGCCGCCCGATGTAACTATCGAGATTCCGGCAATCGAGGTAAACACGCCGCCGCCGTCATTGCGATACAGTTTCTCGTTTTGGTTGGCGTGGTTGACCACTAACAGGTCCAGATCGAGATCGTTGTCGTAGTCGGCCCAACTGGCGCCGAAGGATACATTCAGATCGGTGACCTCAGGCCCGGTAGTAATCTTCGTCAACGCACCGCCACCGTCGTTGCGATAAAGACGATCAGGGCGGGCGGCCGCCTCGTTGGCAACGAACAGATCCAAGTCGCCGTCATTGTCGTAATCACCCCAGATACCGACGCGCGAAGTGTCGGTATCGGCAGTAGGCGGCACACCGGTTACTTGTGTCAGCGTGCCGCCACCGTCATTGTGATAGAGGAAATTATTAAGCGCCCCAAAGCTGTTACAGACATACAAGTCGAGCTTGCCGTCGCCGTCATAATCCCCCCAGCTACCCGCCTCAGAATAGCTGGTGATCGTGGCCACGTGGCCGCTACCGACCCTGGTAAATGTGCCGTCGCCGTCGTTGGTGAAGAACGGATTTCTCGCGTTCCACCAGGTGGCGACATACACATCCGGATCGCCGTCGTTGTCGTAATCAGCCCAGGTGGCGCCGTCACCCGGATTCTTGGTATTGACAAGAGTGTCACCCAAAATTCTCGTGAAATTGCCGGCCCCATCGTTCTGGAATAAGAAATTGACCTCGCCGGGCGGGGCGGGCCCGTTAGTGATAAACAGATCGATATCACCGTCGTTGTCGTAGTCGATAAAGTTGGCGCTGCGGGAGTCACCACCGCTGGTCACCACCGGACCGGTCGTGACTTTGGTAAATGTTACCGCCGACACCTGAGTCCCTATCAAGAGGGCTGCAAGTAGGACAATAAGCACGATCAGTTGCAGTTTTCGCATAGTTCACCTGCTATCGGTTGCGTTACTATTTTCGTTTGTAGTCGCGACGGCATCCACTCTGGCCGTCGATAGCTAACAAACGAACGGCCCTGAACTTCGGCTAACCGAATGCGGCGAAACGACACGATTGTGCAGTGAAACGGAAATACTGAGTAATATTCGGGTTATTTGCGACCCAAGAGCCCCTGTAAGGCGGTGAGGTAGCTTCGGCTGAGTTTGAGAGACGTAGCGTCGACTAACACAACTTCGTAGCCGCCGTCGAGTTGACGTTTCAGCTCTCTGATGCGGTCGATCCGCACGATGGTCGAGCGATGGATGCGGACAAACTGGCCCGGATCGAGCTTCGATTCGAGATCTTTGATAGTCTCACGAATCAGATGAGACTTTTTTCCGCAATGCAGAGTCGCGTAGTAGTCGGTGGCGGAAATCCAGTCGACCTCTGCCGCCTGAACAAACGCGATGGCGTCACCCGTTCTGACCGCAAATCGCGCAAGGTACCCGCCGGCCGCCTTGCGGTCGGCCGCAAGCTGGAGTTGATCGAGTAGTGAGACGAGACGCCCCGAAACTTCGACCTGCCGACGATCAGCAACGTACGACTTCACGCGCTCAAGGGTCGCTGCAAAGCGGGTTTCGCTGACTGGTTTAAGCAGATAGTCGAGGGCGTGGATTTCAAAGGCAGGCACGGCATATTGGTCGTGCGCGGTCACGAATACAACTATAGGCATATTGCCTTTCGGAATTTCTTTGAGCAGATCGAATCCATTCTTGCCGGGCATGCTGATATCCAGAAAGATCAGGTCCGGTTTGTTCGAATTGATGGCCGCCAATGCCTCAGCAGCATTGGCTGATTCGGCGGCTATGGAAAAAGCGGTATCTCGCGCCAATAAGATTCGGACACCTTCGCGCCCGAGCGGCTCGTCATCGACGATGATCGTGCGAATGCTCCCTGCCGACAGACTCACTCACGTTCTCCCGGGATGGCTCGTGACCGGCATCGAGATCGTTACTATCGTCCCGCCGCTTTTGTTCGGCGTGATGTCGAGTCGAGCTCGATCTCCGTACAGCTGTTCCAATCGTGCGCGGGTGTGACCAATACCCAAGCCCTCTGCTTTGCGACCGTCGGTCTGCGATTCAATTCCGACTCCGTCATCAGTGACAGTAACAACCAAACGATCAACACTTACTTCGGTTAGGATTGAGACTGTGCCACCTGAGGCGCGCTCGGATATTCCGTGGCGTACTGAATTTTCAACTATTGGTTGAATCACCAGCGGAGGTACCTGAATGGACATGGCCTCATCAGCGACAGAAATTTGGTACTTCAGTCGGTCACCGAAACGGGCCTTTTCGATTTCCAGATAGCTGGTAACGAAATCGATCTCATCGGATAGCGGGACCGTCTGCCGTTTTCCGATAGCAAGGGTATACCGGAGGAGTTCACCGAGGCGGGTGAGCATAGCTTGCGCGTTGTCGGCGTCGCCTTTGCGAATCAAAACCGAAATGGAGTTGAGGGTATTGAAAAAGAAGTGCGGCTGGAGCTGGGCTTTGAGAACGTCGAGCTGTGCCTGAGCCAATTGTGATTCAAGAGTGCGCACCGCGCGCTCATTTTCCTCCCAGCGTTTTCGATATGCCTGGGCATACCCGAGCGAAACAAGTCCGCCAAAAATCAGCATCGAGTAGGGACCAAACCATGTCAATTGTCCCAATACTGCGCTCTTATACCGCTCGAATGGATCACCCATTACCCACATCGAAATCGCCACTTGATACGTGGTATAGACCACTGTCACGACCAGCCCAATTGTCAGAAGGATTAATGCACCCCTGATACCGCGACCGCGGTCGGCATACACCCGGCCGCCGAGTTTGAAGATGAACGGCGAGGCAACTGCCCAGAAATTCCAGATCAGGAGCGACTCGATGAGCCACTTCATGTACTCCGACGGCCGCTCGACCGCCACCATCCGGCTATGGCTGAGCGTGGCGATCATCAGCCCCAACAACGACCAGAACCCGAACAGCAGGACCAAGGACGGAACACCTGCGAACATTTTGCGCGGCGGTTCAGCGCCGGGTAGTTGATTGTGTCGGATTTCTGTCATGCCCCATAATACGAAAAGAAGGCGATCAGCGTTGAAGATTTTCGAAGCGGCCTGATTTTTCGTCGAATCCTTCGAGAATTCCCGACGCGATATCGAAGTACCAGCCGTGAAGCATTAGCCGGCCGCTCTTGACGCGGTCGGCGATCCAGGGAAAGGTCGCCAAGTTCCCAAGCGACAAGAGGATTCCCTTCTGCTCGCATTCGCGTGGGACTTCACTGCTTTCGCCTGCGGCCGGCTTGATTGACTTTGCGATACTCACCCATTGCGAAATGAACTCACCTGAGGCGTCGCTCAATAGAGCACGGATGCCGCCGCATTGCGAATGACCGAGTACAATGATATGACGAACATTAAGCACCGTCACACCAAACTCAAGCGCCGCGCTGACGCCGTGGGTGCCGCCGTCGCTGGAGTGCGGCGGAACCAGATTGGCGACGTTGCGCACTACGAAAAGCTGACCGGGAACAGCATCCAAGAGAATCGCCGGATCGACCCGCGAGTCGGAGCAGGCAATAACGAGAATGCTCGGTGACTGCGCCGATTTGAGGTGATCGAAAGGGCGATCGCTGCCTTCAAAGTACTGCCGCCGAAACTTTGCGAAGCCGTCGATGAGTTGCCGGATTTCGTACATACGCAGATCAGTCGTCAGATACCTTGGAGCGATTACTTCTTCAGATATCGGTTGATCAGAATTTCGCGGTGGTGTAGTTCATGGCCGGCGACAATCCAGGCCAGCGCGCGCACACTGACATCGAAGGCGTTCGCCACACCTGTCCGTTGCCATGCCTCGGCATCGAACTGCCGAAACAGATCGATAGTAGATGTACGCAGGTGATCGAAATCGGCCGCGAGGTCGGCGATGGCGCGGTCTTCAAAATTGCCATTAGCGACATATTCGTTTTCCTCAAAACCGGCCAGGGGTGTCTTGTCGTTTCGTCCAACCCGAAGTGCCCGATAGGAAAAAATCCGCTCTGCGTCGATCACATGGCCGATAACTTCGCGCACCGACCATTTCCCCGGACCGTAGCGAAACGCCCCCTGCTCGGTAGTCAATCCGGATATGAGCTTTACCATCTCCGATTGCTGACGCTTCAGAGTCTCAAGAATGTCGCCGTTGGCGACGCGGGCGATATACCCGGCGTAGAAGGGCGCGTATTCGGCGCTGTGGGGCGGTGTCGATCGAAAGGAGGTGTTCATAACAAGTTTTCCTTTTACTATTCGGCTATAGCGGCGCGTGTGCGGCGGTCAGGGACAACCCACATGATCGCCACCAACAGGAACAACAATTGCGAGATCCCTGGCGAAAATGGCGCCAGAACTATAGACAACGCATAGGCACTCAGCGACAGTTTACCCTTAAGATCACTGCCGAGCGATGCGGCCAATTTGGAATCGGCGCCGTGGCATGAGACAATCAATCGCTGCAAGATCGTGTACGCAACCGCGGCCATCAGCATAACTATTCCATAGAGCACAGTCGGCCAAACTGCAGCGTAGTTTTCACCCATCCAGCCGGTAACAAACGGCACCAGCGACAACCAAAACAACAGATGCAGATTCGCCCACATGATCCCGCCGGTCACAGATTTCGTGACATGAATCAGGTGATGATGATTATTCCAGTAGATTCCCAGCATAAGGAAAGAGAGCACGTATGCCAGGAAGACCGGAATCACCTGTTTTAGAGCGGCGAAGTCGGTTTGAAGCGGGACACGAAGCTCCAGCACCATGATCGTGATGATAATGGCGATGACACCGTCGCTAAACGCCTCGAGCCGGGTGGTTTTCATGGCCCGGTAATTTATACCGCCATCAGCGACGTGGCAAGTCGATCATCCCTGTAAACAGTACTTGCGCTGGGCCGTCTATGACACCATATGTAACATCGCCGTCTGAATTTGCGTATGGAAACCAAGCGGAGGACTATACAATGAAACTGCTTAGCACACTTTTCTTGTTGTTTGCGATGGTCGGCACGATTGCCGCACAGGAAGATAGTTCAGCGATTTCGTCGCTCAAGACCGAAGCCGCCGCGCTGGCCCCATTGGTGACATCCGATCTGGCAAAGCAATTTTTGGGAGCCGTCGCTGAATTGCCTGAAATATCGACGCCCCGTGTGGTGTACTTGCAAAAAACACCGCGGGTCTACCTTTCGCCCAAGGAATATGAAGCCCTCCCGGACACAGTTAAGGGCAAATTCGAAAAACGCGAACTGAACGGTCGGTTTTATTACTACACGCGCTACGGTACGCCGTTGGCTTTTGTGCGCCCGCTCGATCTGGTCGCGCAGGCCGGGCTTAAGACTTTGGATAATGCCAAAGTCGTGGACTTTGGTTTTGGCTCAATCGGCCAATTGCGCTTGATGGCTAGCCAGGGGGCGAAAGTGTACGGCATTGAAGTCGACCCACTGCTTGAAATCCTCTACGGTGAAAACGGCGACACCGGTCCGATTCATCGGGCCGCAAACGCGGAGACCGGATTGGATGGTCAGCTCAGTGTGCTCATAGGGAGTTATCCCGAAGACTCCGTAATTGCGGCAACTATCGGTTCAGGAATCGATGTCTTCTTCTCCAAAAACACCCTCAAACGCGGGTACATCCATCCGGAGCGGGAAGTTGATCCGAAAATGCTGGTGAACTTGGGTGTCGACGATTCAACCTTCGTGAAGCGGGTCTATGACCTGCTAAAACCCGGCGGATATTTCATGATTTACAATCTGCATCCGGCACGAAGTAAGCCCGAGGAGAAATACATCCCGTGGTCCGACGGACGCTGCCCGTTTGACAAGTCGCTCGTTGAAAAGGTCGGATTTAAGACATTGAACTTCGACACCGACGATACCGAATTCGCTCATACGATGGCGAAAGCCGTTGGCTGGGACAAAGACATGGATCTGACCAAGGATTTGTTCGGGACCTGGACTTTGTTTCAGAAGTAGAAGCTGAGTTGACTGTAGGGCGCGGCGACGATCAGTCGCCGCCCTTGCGACCGCGCTTGCGGTTGGCGACAAAATCCCAAAGGACGAACTTGCCGAGATTGTCCACCGAAGAAAAATACGCCCTTCCCCTGTTCAATTCTGTCAAACGCGCAACAAATTGCTGCAAATAGGGATCGTCGGTTACCATGAAAGTGGTAATCGGAATTTTCTTTTTGCGGCAAATCACCGCTTCATCAAGAGTGCGATTAACAATTCGTGGGTCGAGCCCGATCGGATTCTTGTATATCTGACCGGACGGTCTTATGATCATCGAGGGCTTACCGTCGGTCACCATGAAGATCTGCTTGTTGGCGTGCTTGCGGGCCATGAGCAGCTGTCGCGCCATCCGCAGTCCGGCTTGCGTGTTAGTGTGGTACGGTCCGACCGCCAGGTAGGGCAGATCTTCTATTTTGATTTCTTCGGCGTCATCGCCGAACGCCACTATAGACAAATCATCTTTGGGATATTTGGTGAGAATCAGCTCGGTAAAGGCCATCGCGACCTGTTTGGCCGGTGTGATCCGATCTTCGCCGTAAAGAATCATCGAGTGTGATATATCGATGAGCAGAACGGTCGCGCAGGTTCCCGTGCGTTCAGTCTCGTTCACCTCGAGGTCTTCTTCTTTCATATCGAAGTCGAACGAACCGGAGCGTGAAATCGAATTGAACATCGACGAAGTGAAATCGATGTGGCGCGGGTTGTCACCGAAGGCGAACGGCCGCCGTTCGGGCAGCGCTTCATCGGTGGCCCCGCCTTCGCGGGGAATACGGTGATCGCCACGACCGGAGGATTTCATTTTTTGAAAAACCTGCTCGAAGGCATCGCGGCGGAGCGTGCGCTCTCCCTTGCCGGTCAGTTTGAGGCCGGCTTTCCCGTCGCGGATCATATCCGACTTCTTGAGCGCCTCTTCGAATTCCTTCAGATCGAATTTCTTGTCGAGAATCCCCTGCGCCTGCAGCCGCCGCATCAGCTTGAGCGTTTCCTCGACATCGCCATTGAAACGAATCAGCAGATACTGATAGATTGCCATCAGATCCGACAGATTCTTTAGCCGGGCGAAGAGTTCATCGTCCCATTTGGAATACGTGAATTTCAATCGTCGGCTCCCGACAGCCCTTTGAGCATGTTGGAAAAGACATCGCCATAGCGGACCATCGCGTCGGTCACTTCTCGGGCGATCAGATTGTGGTGATGCAGTCCTTCGAGGGTCAACTCCATCCACAGGAGCTGTTCGCGCTCATCTTTTGTCTTGATATACTTGCGGACTACCGCATTGAGACCAGCGACCGAGAGCAGTCGCTGGCGATATTCGTCAAATGACAGATCGTCACCCAGTTCGAGCTTCTTGCCCGACGAAAACCAGTCGAGCACGGCTTCGTACGGATTTTCAGCCGGTCGTTCGTCGCCGCGTTTTTTCTCTTTGGTCGGCGCAGGAAAGTACCGCAAGAAGACCGATGTCACGGCTTTGCCTATGAGGTTGTTGGCGACCAGCACCGGGCCTTCCTGCTCCCCCTCGTAAACCAATTCAACTTTTCCGGTAATGGCCGGGATGATGGCATACAGATCACAAATGCGCGGGAAGAGTGCTTCGTCGGTATCGCCTGTTACCAGGGCGCGGCGTTCTACATTCGACAGGAAATTCTCGTACGCCGAGATCGACATGCGCGCCGACACGCCGGAACTCTGGTCGACATATTCGCTGGAGCGCGCCTGAAAGGTCACTTCCTCGACCACATCGCGCATGAACTCCGGCACGGTAATATGAGACTTCTTCTCGGTGATCTCATCTGACGTAATGGCCTTGGCCTCTTCAAGCGAGCGCGGATAGTGCGTGATAATCTGCGAGTCGATCCGGTCTTTCAAGGGAGTGATAATATTCCCGCGATTGGTGTAGTCCTCGGGATTGGCGGTAAACACAATGCAGATATCCAGCGGTAGTCGCAGCGGAAAGCCGCGCACCTGAATGTCGGCCTCCTCCAGAATATTGAGTAGGCCGACCTGAATGCGCGGCTGCAGATCGGGAAGTTCGTTGATAGCGAAAATGCCGCGGTTGGTCCGGGGAATAATCCCCCAGTGAATGACTTCTTCGTTGGAGATATCGAGTTTCTCGCGGGCCGCCTTGATCGGATCGATGTCGCCGATCAAGTCGGCAATTGAAACATCGGGCGTCGCCAGCTTCTCATGATAACGCTCCTCTCGCGACCGCCACTCAATCGGCGTCTTGTCCCCCATCTGGGCCACCAGTGCCTGCCCTTTCGGGGTGACCGGATGAAAGGGATCCTCGTTTAAGTGTGAACCACCCAAAACCGGCTGAAACTCATCGAGCAGAAAATGAAGCCGGCGGATAATCCTCGTCTTGGCTTGTCCACGCAGTCCCAAAAGAATAAAGTTGTGCCGCGACAAAATCGCGTTGACCAGTTGCGGCACAACCGTCTGCTCGAAGCCGACAATCCCGGGGAATATCTGTTCGCCGGACTTAATCTTCGCCAGCAGGTTTTGGCGCATTTCTTCCTTGACCGACCGGCTTTGCCAGCCGGATGCTTTCAGTTCGCCTAAGGTCGCGGGGCGCTTGGTAGTCACATGCCTCCAGTGCAGGGCGGTTGATGGACGATTATACTACGTGATGCAAAACACCGAATCGACTCCGGTGGTTCACCCAAAATGAGAACTAAGACGTGTACTTTTCGTTCCGTAAGGGAATATCGATTGACTTGAAATACTGTTCGCGGGCCGCTTTGGCCACCGACCCGGTCGGCACATCCAACACCTCGGCGGCAAACGGGTGGCTACCTTTGATATGAATGATATCGCCGCGCTTGACGTCATGGGACGGTTTGACCGGCCGTCCGTTGACGATAATCAGGCCGTTTGATCCCATTTCTTTGGCAATGGTGCGACGCTTGATGATACCGACAGTTGAGAGGAAGTCGTCAATTCGCATTGAGCGATTCCAGGCGGTACTCGACATAACTGTGTGATTTGATGTCATCCACCCATTTAGTGACCAGACGATCGACTTTTTCCTGCCGGGCGAGTTCCTTGAGCTGATCGAAATCGGCCGGCATCGAGAATCGTCGTTCCTGCTGGTATTCCAGCAGTTTCAAAATATGCAGGCCGTTGGGGGAGGCCACCGGGCCACGGTATTCGTTGGGTGTAGTCCAGCCGGCAAGGGAGTCTGCAAAATCCGCCGGAAGCTGTTTGACTGCAAACCAGCCAAGTTCGCCGCCCTTCACCCGCGAGTCGTCGTCGGCCGACCAGGTCTTGGCGGCCACGGCAAAGTCACCGCCATCGCGTAGCGTTTTCAGAAGCGAGTCGGCCAACCGCCACACAGCAGCCGAATCCGAAGCCGACGGCTGCACGGCTATCAGAACATGTCTCAGTAGAAGCTTCTCGCCGCGTCGCCCTTCGCACTTGATGATATGAAAACCGAACTGGGTGCGAACCACGCCTGAGATTTCGCCGTCGCGAAGCACAAAAGCGGCCCGGCCGAATTCGGGGACCAAATCCTCTTTGGCGATATATCCGAGCATGCCGCTATCGGGCGCCATACCGGGAGTTGAATACTGTGCCGAGATCGCCGCAAAGTCCTCGCCTTTCAAGATGCGCTGGCGAAGACCCTCGACAAATTTTCGAACCGAGTCCTCGACATTTTTCGATGGCGCAATTGTGAGCTGTAAATGCGCCAGTCGAATAGCTTCCGGCTGCGCTGGAATTGAATCGCCGAACCTTGCGAAGAACTCCTCGACCTCATGCTTGGAGACCGATACGGCAGCGAGTTTCTTTTGAATGTAGCGCTGCTTGACCAGTTGATCGCCTAAGTCCTCGTGGTATTTCTTCTGCAGCTCGCGGAGAGTCATTCCCTCTTGTTGCAAGGCCGCCAGAAATTGGTCGTTTGAATCGAAGCGGCCGGAAACCTTTTGGATCTGCTCGTTGACTGCCTGGTCGACTTCCTCGGGGCGGATATGAATCGACGTATCCTTGCGCGCTTCCTGCAAAAGAAGCTTGTCGGACACCATCTGCTCCAGCACTTCCTTTTGGAAGGCGACTATCTCTTCAGGAGTCTTGGGTCGACGGTTGGTCTGCAGGGCCACCAACTGCATTTGCTGCGCCAGCTCTGATCCGAGAATGATGTCCGGCCCGGCGATGGCGATAATCTTGTCGATCGGCTCTCGCTCCTGCGAGAAGGCCGCGCCTTGAAGCGCTAAGACCAGACAAACGGCAAGTCGAGTCGACCGGCGCAAACTCACATTAACCTCGCGCCGTGGAATCGGCCTTGGCGTACTTGGTCATATCGATTGAACCTCGTATCGCCGTCTCGTCGATTTCAATTTTTGTTTTTGCACGAGCGTCGGTCAGCCAGGACTGGAAGGCCTGCTTCTTATAGTCGGAAAGCTGCTTGACCATGATATCGCGCTTCATGCCAAGAAAGTCTTTGAGCTCCGGCTGCAATTTGTCGACGACGTAGTAGATCGAATACTTCCCTCCGGCTGCGACTGGTCCGCCGACCATTCCGACTGCCTTATCCCAGGCGGCGTCGAAGAGTTCCGGACTGAATTTCCGGTCGATGTACCCAAGATCGCCTGACACTGACCGCATCGACGGACGTTCCGTCAGATCGGCGGCTTTGGCCTTGAAATCATTCAGCGATTTGAGCTGTTTGGCCAGCTTGGCCGCCAACAATTCATCAGAGAGTTGAATCTCAAAAAGCCGGATGCGGGCCGGATTGGAAAATTCGTCCGGATGCTGGTCGTAGTACGTCCGGGCCGAAGCGTCGTCGGGCTGCTGGGTGGCTTTGATGGAGTCATTGCGCATCACATCAGCCATCGCCATTTCCTTGAAGAGTTTCAGTTTCCGCTGGAATCCGGCATCGCTTTCGAGTCCCGCCTTGTTCGCTTCAAAGGCGAGAATTTCCTGCATTTTCAGATTAAAGATAGTCTCCGCGATCGCGTCGTATTGATCGAGATTCGGCTTGTATTGCTCCGGAATCTGATGGATACGAACCAGGTAATCAAGCAACGTCATCTGACCGCCGTCCCAGGTCGCAATCACCATTTCTTTTTCGTTGCGATCAAGCTGTTTGTCGTCGAAATCGTTCTTCGGCAGATTCACCAACAATTGCGGCGGATAAAGATTCTCGCGCTTCTTGAGAACATAGTTACAGGTCACCGAATCGACTTTGACGTTGTACTTTTCTCGAATGGATTTGACATACACCTCGGTGAGTTTCTGCTTTTTCTGTTCGAGAATCTGACTTCGGATCTGCGCTTTGGCTTCTTCGAATGTCCCGCGCGTCTCATTGGGCTGCTTCTCGATCACTTTGATGACATGCCATCCGAATTCCGACTTGACCGGCGGGGACACCTCGCCCGGCTGCATCTTGAAGGCCGCCTGCTGGAACTCGTCGACATATGCTCCCCAGATGAAGTAGCCTAGGTCGCCGCGATTGCGTTTGGCATTGGGATCAAGCGAATGGTCATAGGCCAACTGCTCGAAATTCTCCCCCGCTTTGAGTTTCTCAAGAATCATTTTGGCGGTGTCTTCCGATGCTACCACAATCTGCGAGGCCCGCAATTTGAATTCAAGCTTGTTATAGAAATCCTGAACTTCGGCGTCGGATACGCTCGCTTTGTCCAGCACTTCGCGTTTGTACAGGGCGTCGAGCAGGAATCTGTCTTTGTTGGCCAGCACCACCCGCGAAATCTCTTCGCTCTGGTCGATCTTCTTTTCGTAGGCGGCCTGCACGAGCAAGCGGCCCACCACGAGCGATTCGACCGCTTCCTTGCGGGCGGCGAACTCGGCATCGGCGCTGGCGAACGCGGCGGACAGATTGGGATTGAGATTGTTGAGTTCTTCGACGGTAATATCGTGATCGCCGACCGTGGCGACGACATCGTTCGATTTCTTTCCGCAGGCCATCGGCCACACGGCCACCAGACAAACGGCGGCAAGGCCGATCAGTTGTTTCGCAAGACGCATCTGCACTATATCCTCCACTATTCCTGTTTCGTTCTACTCGATTAAGGGCCGCGCGGTCCCGGTCGGTTCCGGGTGGGCGCAGAGGCCGTAGATAACTAATTTGTCGCTGTTTGCCAAGCCCCCGGACAACCTACTCGTAGTCCGACTCCAGATAGTCTTCGGTAACCGACTGTCGTGATAACCGCTGGCTGAGCTTTTTGGAAAATTCGACAGCCGAATTCTCGCCATAGACCTTGAGCATGTGGTTCATGGCGATAACTTCGGAGATAACCGTGATGTTCTTTCCCGGCGAAATCGGAACTTTGACAATCGGAATCTGCACCCCAAGCACGGTGGTTAACTGATTCTCGGTACCCAGCCGCTCATACTCTTCAGTATCCTGCCAAAGCGAGAGATTCACTTCGACCTCAATACGCTTCTGCAGGCGAATGGCCCGGATTCCGAAAAGCTCTTCGACGTCGATAATCCCGACGCCGCGAATTTCCATATGATGGCCCAGCAAATCTGAGCCGGTGCCCATAATCACATCGGGCGCTACTTTGACGATTTTGACGATATCATCGGCTACCAGGCGGTGTCCTCGCTCCACCAGATCAAGCGCGATTTCCGATTTGCCGATGCCCGATTTCCCGGTGTACAGCAGCCCCACCCCGTAGACGTCTACCAACGTGCCGTGGACGTTTGTCGTAGGGGCAAACACATGATCGAGATAGGCCGCTAGTTTGGAAACAAGCGTCGATGTTGTTAACCGGCTCGAAAACACGGGTGTGGTGAATTCATCTGCAACCTGAATGAATTCAATGGGCGGGATGATTCCTTTGGCGACAATCACCATCGGCACTTCGGCGTCGAAAATACGGGTGGCCACGTCGACCAGACGATTTTTCTCAATCTGGCTGACATAGGCCATTTCAGTCTCCCCGAGGACCTGAATTCGCTTGTTGGGGAAGCGCTCAAGAAAACCGGTCAGCGCCAGACCCGGACGGTTCAACTCGGCGTTATGAATCGGGCGAGCCAGACTGGCGCTCGAGGTAAGGAGCGTCAGCTCAAGGTCCTGATTGCGGGCCTGAAACAGCTTTTCGACAGTTATGGAAGGCATCGACGGCTAATATACTGCCCCGTATCGAGGTGTCGCAAGTCCGCAAAAAACCAAAGCCCCGCGGGGGCGGGGCTCAGGGTTTGAAAGGAAAGGAATGAGAAATCTGAGTATTCTACCCTGACTACTTCTTGGAGTTCCGCAGTTCTTTGAGCTGTTCGCGCAATTCGTCAAGCTGCTGACGAAGTTCCTTCATTTGGTCGCGCATGTCCTGGGCGTCTTTGTCATTGTCGTCGGTGCCGTACCACAAACCACGCATCTTTGGAACGTTCGGAGTCGGAATTCTTCCAATATCCGGAAGCGTGAACGACCGCATATTGCCGTGCCCCATTGAGGCGTGCTCGTTTTCAGCGACTTCAATCGAGAGTGTCATCGGCTTCCGGTCGCGGACCAACGCGAGTGTGACCTTTTCGCCGTCTTTCTTGTCACCGACTACTCCACGGAGATCGGAAGCGTCCGCGACGACCTCATTGTCGGCCTTGACGATCACATCGCCGGCTTTGACCCCGGCTTTTTCGGCGGGCGAGTCTTTTTCAACCGACGAGACCAGAACGCCTTCATCATTTGAGACGCCAAAATAGTTGCGTAGTTGATCCGACAAAGTCGTCAGTCCAACGCCGATATAGACATCCGGAGAATTGTCAGAGAAGAATTGGAAGCCCGGGGTTTGCGTGGCTCGTGGCGACTTGAAACTGAACATCCGTGGTGCCGGGGAATCTTCCCGGTCATCGAGGGTGACTGAAAACTCCTTTTCGGCGCCGTCGCGCAGGACTTTGATCGTCACATTGTCTCCGCTCTTATGAGCGCGGATCATATCGATCAGCTCATCGGAGGTCGCGACTTTCTCGCCGTCGACCGCGATGACGATATCGTCTTCCCGAAGTCCGGCCTCGTCAGCCGGTGAGTCGTCGACTATCTCATTGATAATTGCGCCGCTAGTGGCTTTTAACTTGAACCCCTCAGCCAGCTCGTCGTTGACCGTCTGGGTATAGACGCCCAGCCAGGCGCCTGAACTCTTCGCCGTCGGCTTAGCGACTGACAGACCGATTCCCAGCGCCAGTACCAGCGCCGAGATGCCGCTTAGTCTCAGGAATTTCTTCATGTGCTGTCACTCCTTTGAATTATTGTGTTCTGGCAGATTGTACGGGGTGTTTGTCCGGAGGTTCCACTGGTAGTTTCCATCTAACCACCTAGGTAGCAAAATTGTCAAAAAAGTAGCCCAAGCCGGTAAAACAAAGGAGCTGCAGGGCTGTGCCCGACGCGGATATTCGGGGCCGGCGAGGGTGTTAAATTGGGTTGACAAGTTGCCGAAATACAGTATTTTAGCGCCACTCCGGGGCATCCGGAGACCAGAGCAAACGCACTCCCCTGTAGCTCAGTCGGTAGAGCAGCTGACTGTTAATCAGCGGGTCGCTGGTTCGAGTCCAGCCGGGGGAGCAACATTGAATAAGATTCTCCAGGTAAGCCATCGCGGGTCGTTCTTGCGAAGTTGGGCGGCCGGAATTCTAACTCGCGTTATGATGAGATCGCGGCGGCGATGGGGCGCTGGTCTCCGCCAAACTCTACCCCCATCTCCCTGATCATTTCAAATGGCGGTATGCCGCCTATCTGCACGAACACATAATCATTCGGTATTTCCACGTCTCCGGATTTGGTCTGAAGAATGACGCTGCGATCTTTCACTTCGACGACTTGAGAGTCGAACAATGGTCGAACTTGCTTCGCCTGGATAAGCTTTGTGATCGCGTCTTCGTTTTTCTTCTTTACACGGAAGAAAGCCGACTTTCGATAGGAAATCGAAACCACATTCCCAGGTTGTCGAGCAAGACCGACCGCCGCCTCTACCGCGCTATCTCCGCCACCTACAACCAGCAAGTGTTTGTTTTGATACGACCTGGCGTCGATAAGTTGATACAAAACCTTCGGCAAATTTTCACCCAGCGCCTCAAGTTTGCGTGGGCTTCCTCTTCTCCCCATCGCCAGTACGACAAAACGAGAGTAGTAACTCTTGTCAGAGGTTGCCGCTTCAAAAAGGCCGTCAGACCTTCGAACGGACTCTAAGCGAACTCCCGTCCGAATATTGACATGAAATTGCTCGACTATTGACTGCCAAGTCTCGACCAACGTTTCCTTGGAGTATTCTTCCTTCTTGAGCCAGCCGTACATAGGGATTTCTACCGGCTGAGTCATCACAAGTTTCTGCCGTGGGTAATGCGCGATGGTCCCGCCCACTTCCTTTTCGTCAAACACTTGATAGTTCAGCTGGTGCTCAACACAGGACAGGGCAGCGCTCAACCCGGCCGGACCAGCGCCAACGATGATAACGTCGAGGACATCACCAGACTTCGGCTTGTCAACGCGTCGTGCAATTTCTTGTACCACCGTTCGTCCTTGGGCTATGGCGTTTCGAATGAGCGACAGCCCACCCAATTCTCCTGCTATGAACAACCCCGGTACGGTAGTCTCATTGACGGGCGATAAGATTGGAATATCTGGTCGACTGGTAATGTCCCCGAGTCCTACTTTCAACGCTCCGACGGGACAGACGGACTCACAGAAACCATGGCCGACGCATCGCTGACCATTGATCACCTCCGCCATTCCCCACACCACACCGAGAACGTCGCCCTCAGGGCAGGCCTCGACACAGGCGCCGCACCCGATACATTTCGATCGATCTATCATCGGGTACTGAGCCCGCGGCCGATCAATGCCGAGGTCTTTGGCTTCGCGGCGCCGCTCAGCGGCTACTTTCTGCTGGCGACGGAATGAGATCATGTACGGGATGAAAATGACCGCAATGAGCACGATCGCGCCTATCCATATGATGTGCTGTTCCATCTTGTCTTCCCGTCATCTCTTCCGTCAGCGCGACATCAAAACCGCATTCCTAATTCGGACTGAAGGCGCAATCCGTCGATATCGTCACCATGATCAATTTGACCCGAAATAGCCAGGAACCAGTTGCGACGCAAATCGATTTGACTGCTCACTTCGTACCATTTGCTGGTTCGATGATTCAGTCCGGCGTCTGCTTTGTAACTGTATCCACCTAACCCGAGTCCTAGCATAATCGTGGGGCTTAGGTAATCGGAAACTCGGGCGGAGAAGTGATTGCCATGTTCGGTTGATCCGTTGAAAGCCGAATACTGGCCCGAAATACGCGAAGTCCTGTTCCAGACTGCGGATTTCCCAAGGTTGAACAAATACGAAGTGGTCGGGTTGGCGGCACCTTGCCGCTTTCGCCAGCCCGCGCCGGCCGAAATCTGAATTCCCTTGGGAAGCGACAAATCAACCTGACTTCGTATGCCTTGACGCAGGTGGTCATCGAAGAGACTGTCTATAGTCGAGCGCAGATCGTATGTCCAGTAATTCGTCCGGTTATCATACCCGATAGTGAACCGAGCGGACTTGTTCAATCGTAACCAGGTATTGGCGTACACGCTGGAGAGAGAAATTGACTTTCCGGCCTTTTCCCGACGCCACCCCCGATTGAGATCGATTTCAATCGCATGATATCCACCCCATTTCCCGGAGTGGTTTATTCTTCCCTGCAGTGACAGAAGTTCCCGGCTCACCGTGCCGCTGTGGTATTCACCGATCGCGGCAATCGTCTGTTCAGAATAATTTCCCGAAAGTTCTCCAGATATCACAGTGACATAGCCCGCGCCTTTCTGCAGTGATAACGCGTCTTTGTCATATGCCCACTTCGGCCTCGAACCGGCCAACAGACCAACATAGGTGTTGCTGCCAATTCGTCGTTCAAGCACGGCCCCGTCGACATAGCCAACAGTGGCGACACGTCGGGACAAAATCCGGCCGACTGCTCCCGAGAACTGCGCATGCGGGTCGTCATACGTGAGCGACAATTCCCACATACGGTTCTCCCAGGCATCCCGTTCGACTTGCGACGAATACGCTCTGTCGCGCTGATCATACCGACCGCGAACTCGTAGATTAAACGTGATTTCGCGGTCGAAAAGGCGCCGGGCTTTCAGATTCAATCGCCCGGTGGCTTGCTGAAAATCCAAATTCGAAGGGCTCTGGTCATTCAAGTAGTAATATCCGACCGCCACGTTCCCGCTCAGGCGCGACGGCTGACGGCGAATTCTTGCCGATACCGACTGACTCGGTTTCGCCCCTGCAGTGTCGGCCGATATCATTGGCGCAGTTGTATCGGGCGCTTCGAGCGTGTCGGCGCCAAATGGCGTCAGTGGATAAGCCTCGTCTCCAATAGCAACTCCGCATGAATCAACTGTGAAGGTACAAGATGACGAGTGTTCGGCTGCGTAGACAACTTCAAGCTCGGTCGTGCAACCAGTAGTTTTCTTGACAAGTAGTCGGGCCCCCACGGTCAATCCGTCAGCCGAGCCGCCGTTGAGGTACACATTTTCGGCTGACAGATATCGCACGGTGAACCGGCTCGGCTCGCTTTTGGCTTCGGCAAAAGCAGCCAGGCAAATGACAGGGATGAGAAGATATGTGACTTTCCCCATTAGTGTCGACCTCGCGGATGGCAGTCGTAGCAAGCTGCACTCGTGTACTGATAATCCCCGACACTGGTGTGATGCGAATCTGTGGTGGTCTTACTATGCGTATGACAGTCAATACAAGTGAATACCGCATAGTTGTTCGGATCAGTGTGACAGGTCGCGCAGGAATTCCAAACGGTTGCGTGAGCGCCGGATGTAATCGGGAAATACTGTGCGTCGTGATTCCAGGTTGAAGGCGTCCAGGCAGACGTGGAATGGCAGTTCTGGCACGTGGTCGGGAAATTGGCCGCGGTATGAATAGGGCTGGTCGTCCCATTGTAATCAGATTGATGACAAGAGACGCAGGTAGACGGTGTGTTCGCATATCCAGTCGCGTGGCACGAAATGCACGACGCTGTCACATGGGCGCCGGTTAACGGAAAAGCGGTGGTAGCGTGATCGAACGACGATGGCGACCACGCCGCTGTCGTATGGCATTTGGTGCAGTCGTGATCGAAGTTATTTGTCGCGTGATTCGGATCGGTCACTCCGGCGTAATCACTCTGGTGGCAGGCATAGCAGGTTGACGGCGTTCCAGCGTACGAAGTAGCGTGGCAGGATATGCACGCCAGCGACACATGTGCTCCCGTCAGAGGAAATGTGGTTCCGTTATGATCGAAGTTTGCCGGTTTCCATCCCGCCGTCGTGTGACATGTAGTGCAGTTATGATCAAAATTCGCGAGAACATGATTTGGGTCCGCGACCGCTTGATAATCCGACTGGTGACATGACCAGCAGTCGCTGGGAGTTCCGGCATAAGTAGTCGGGTGGCAGTCAGTGCATACCACATTTCTGTGTTTTCCTGTCAACGGAAACCCGGTGGCGTCGTGGTTGTATTGAGCCGGCTTGAACGCGGTGGTATTGTGGCAGATGACACAGTTATGGTTGAATCCGCTCACAGGGTGATTCGGATCAGTTGTCGAAAGAAAATCAGCGGAGTGACAGCTGTAGCAGTCAGCCGAAGTTCCATCAAAGGCGGTAGGATGACAAGTCCGGCATGTCAGAGATCGGTGTGCACCGGTGAGTTGGAAATTCTTGTGCGTGTATGTGGCGTTCGACCATGTGCCCGAAGCGGCGTGATGACATTGTTCGCAATTGGTCGAAAATCCAGCCGCCACGTGATTCGGGTCGGCAGTAGAATTGTATGCCTCGCTGTGGCAGCCGATGCAATCCATCGATGTCCCCGCATATTCATGACGGGAATGATTTTGGTGGCAGGCCTCGCAGTCGGCGACCGCGTGTACTCCCGTCAGGGCGAAGCCCTTTTGTGCATGAAGATCAAGCAGGTCTCGACGACTTTGCCAATCGCGCGTCGTATGGCAGTTGTCGCACGACTGTCCAAGCTGGCCCAAATGCTGATCGGCATGGCAGTCAATGCAGGAAGTGCTGACATGGTTAAATTGCGGCGTCTTGTGACAACCGATACACTGCGCGCTCGCGTGCGCGCCGGAAAGACGAAATCCGGTTTCATCGTGGTTGAAATTTATCGGCGACTTCAGTTCAGACCAGGAGTCGGACGTGTGGCAGTCCTGACAATCCCATTTGAGCTTGCCGTGAGGATTTTGTGACGATTGACTGAACAACAGGCCGGCGCCGATCAGGAGCGCCAGCGCGACATACACTACAATGTGCTTCATTTGTTGTTCTCCGGATTAATTTTGTTATCGCCGCCGTGACACGATACACAAGTTGTATCCAACGGCCTATATGCCACAAACGCAGCGCCGTCGATAATGGAGGGACGGTGACATTTGGAACATGCGATTTTATTGTGTGCCCCATCAAGCTTGAATCGAGATGTCGAATTATGGTCGAACTTGCTCGCCTTCCAATTTTCCGGAGTGTGACAGCGGCTGCAGTCGGTAATCTCCGCCCCATCGGCGGCGAACTGACTTCGGTGAATGTCGGTATGGCAGGACGAGCACTCCGGTTTGGCCAGCGCCATTGCCAGCACGGTATCCCCGGTCGATGTCAAAATGCCAAGATGGCATTTCTTGCAGGCGACTGACTGATGCTTGCCACCAAGAGGGAATTTCGTCACGTTGTGATCGAACGCAACTTCTCTCCACGACTCAACCGCATGGCAGTATTCACAACCCCTCTCGCTCACAAACTTGTTTACTTCGCCTCGGTGCGGATCGGAATGGCAATCGAGACAACGCACGGAACTAAAGCGGAAATGAAACGCGGCTGACGCGGACTCAGCCGATTGCTTGCGATGGCAGGCGTCGCAGGGCACGGCGCGGTGTGCGCCCCGCAGCGGGTACTTGGATTGGTCGTGCTGCGACAATAGGAATTTTGCCGGCGAGTATCCGTAGACGGTATGACACTCCTCGCAGGCGCCTTTCGACTCTCTTTTGGCGAATTCACCTTTGTGATAATCTGAGTGACAGTCGCGGCAATTCGCGAACGAGAGCGTCTTGCGCTCTCTTCCCGGGACGTGACACCTGTCACATGCGACGGCCGCATGTTTGCCGGCAAGCGGATAGCGGGTCTTGCTGTGATCGAAATTCGCCTTGTTGGTCACCTGCCAACTTTCAGAGTTATGGCAGTTCTGACA
This sequence comes from uncultured Ignavibacteriales bacterium, assembly GCA_964455535.1. Taxonomy (GTDB): domain Bacteria; phylum Zixibacteria; class MSB-5A5; order GN15; family FEB-12; genus JACRAV01. The sequence goes on from CAYVWS010000007.1 coordinate 30,844, forward strand.
ATTCTCGCCCAACTTTCCCTTGTGCACGTCGGTGTGGCAGCTGGTGCAATTCTCAAAGCGCAGTCCCGTGTACTTGGCAAAGCTCGAATCGGCGTCGGCACGATGGTCAACAACTTCCGCATGGCATTTTGTACACGACACCGTCTGATGTTTCCCGACTAACGCAAACCGCGCCGTGTTATGATCGAACCCGGCGGCAGGTTTCCAATCGGAGGTCGCGTGACAGTCTGAGCATACTTTGGTAAACTGACCGCGATGCTCGTCAGCGTGGCAGTTGGAACAGACGGACGATAACCCCAGAAAGGTGCTGTCCCTGTCAGCTTTGTCTTTGTCCAAATCGGCGGCCAAATGTATGAACTCCCCCTTATGACACTTGCGGCAGTCAAGTCCGAGGTGTTTCCCGTCGAGGGTATAACCGGTCAGAGCGTGGTCAAATGCGGAACGCCCGTTCTTCCAATAGATCAATGAAAATTCCCGGCCCTGATGTTCGATGTGACAAGTCTGACAGGCCCGATATGCCTGCTTTCCGTGAAGGCCAGTGCCGGCGGCGAGGCGATTTGCAATCGCCGTGTGGCATGCAAGACACTTCTCGGCGACCAGCTCACGCTTGGTACCGTGACACTTGGTACAATTTTCCACACCTTCGAGCGCGACATGCGCTCGGTGAAGATCTCCGGGTGAGATTTGAGCTGATAGACTTTGTTGCATAATCAACACCAACAGTGCCGCCAACACCCGACGGCATAGCATCGACATTAGCAGACTTCGGATTTTCAGAACCATCCGTATCCCGTCCAGAGGGCTACTGCAATATGGATGACCATGATGACATACATGATGATTGCAAACGGTTTGTGTATCACATGCCAATAATGAAACAGCTGCTGGACCTGGCCCAGCAGAGCGATGCGTCGGCGAAGAATGGCACGGCTGAAAGAGGTATCGAATAACTCTCTTCCTTGTCTCCCTGGGAGTACGACGATCGCGGATAATTTTCTTCTGAGCTTACGCTTCGTAAAAGGCCGGATCAGGTCGTCGACCAAAAGCGAGAAAACCGACGCCCAGGCGCCCCGGTGTCGGTGTATCAGCGTTGACGCAAACAACTGATCTATTCGGGCAAGCATGGTTTCGTCGAGTTGAAAACGCTGCTTAAGATCATTCGTAAGCTGGATTCCGGTTGTCTCCAGTTCAGCAAGGGACAGTTCATCGCCGACGAGATTTCGAGGAACCTGAGAATAGAGATACCTGCCGAAATATCCGCTCAGCGCGACCGCAACCATCGACCAGAAGCTCACTGCGACAAGCCCCTGTACCTTGAACGAGGTGTGCAGGACGATCAAAAGCGGCCCGATGACCCCAAGATAAATATGAAAATCCAGAAGGTACCGAAGCGGAAAGGTCCTTCCAAGGATTCTGGTCCGCTTTCGGACCGAATACAGAAGCATCAATATCATCATGGCTGAGCCGGCAATGCCGTAGGCGAGCCCGGCCGAACCAGCCGGCCGAAATGTTCGGTACCCTTCAAGATGCGGCCGCTCTGCATAGGGAGCCAGATAGTATGACTTCCCTTCCACAAAAAACCACACCAGCAAGGAAAACGTACACAGGTAGAGCAGCCAAAGGGCTACCCGGCGAGATTTCGATACCTCTGCAGTATGAATGGATGTGTCTATGCTCACAGTTTCGGTAGAGGGAATCAATCCAAGTCCTTTGTCTGGCGGTCTCGACAGCTCAGCGGCGCAAATGCCGATACTTCATATCTATTATCGGACTTCCATTTCAAAAACTCTACTGTAATGAAAACGAACAAACGGATTTTGTCGAGACCTAAACTCTTGCCCGACAACCCAATATCGCATTGGGGATTAACTTGTACATAAACACCATGTCACGCCGGCGCGGGAGATCAATCGCCAATTCGTTCTCGGCGTACCCGCGCACCACTTTGTAGGGTGTCCCGTCTCGGCGATTTCGCCGATTGTCTAATGTCTCTCATTAGCTTATACTCATGTCATAATTATGAAGCTACTTGAATCTAGCCACGAAATCTCAGGGCAAATCTGACACACTTATGCCAACCGGGAACCGCAGCGTGCGGCTCTGAGTGATCGGAAGATCAATAGATACCGGATGAATCCCTCGACAAAGAAGATTCTTACTAACACAGTCAAAGCGGCGCTCACCCTGCTGGTCATCTATTTTGTCGTTGATCAGCTGATCCAAAACTGGCACGCGGTACTCGACTACCAATGGAAGCTCAATATTCCGCTCGTTTTGCTCTCGCTTGTTCTTCACATCGTGGCTTTCGCGCTCTTTGCGTGGGTGTGGTGCCGCCTTATGGTCGGATTCGGCCACCAAGTGCCCCTCCGGCACGGTTTTAAAGTCGCCTACATCGCCAATCTGGGAAGGTACATTCCGGGTCGAATCTGGCCGGTCTTCGGCATGATCTATGTCGCCAACCAGATCAAGATATCCAAAGAGACGGCCGTAACATCTTGGGGTATCGCGCAGATATATGCCATCCCGCCTTCCCTGGCCGTGGCGCTTGCGGGCCTGTGGCTGTATCCTGAACTGTTGTCGGGTGAATGGGGTGTCTACGTAAAGAGTCAGCTTCCGATTCTGACCGGGGTAACGGTCGCAATTTCGGGTTGTCTGCTCTTTCTGCCGCAATTGGTAGTCAAGTTTATCAACTGGGGATTGGCGCGATTTCACCGACCATCGGTTGTATTCGACTTGTCAATCGGGCGCGCTGCGCTCATTTATGTCGGGTACCTCGCCTGCTGGACGGTGTACGGCATCGCATTCTGGGTGTTCCTTCATTCGCTTTCGCCGGAGCACAGCATCGGCATCGGACCGGCCATCGCAGCTTTCGTCAGCGCCTACCAAATTGGGTATTTCACAATCTTCTCTCCCGGCGGACTCGGGACACGCGAACTGGTCATGTCAGCAACACTCGCCCCCTTTCTTGGGCCGGCGTCGGTCGGCATCGCCATCACCGCCCGCATATGGAACACTCTGAGCGATGTAATCGCCTCACTCATTGCCATCAGAATCAGATTGTAGCCGTGGTGCAATTCGCCCGCCATAGTATTTGCAATTCCCGTCACAATTCCATATTGTCAATATCCAAAGCAAAGTCCCGCTGACTATCGAGGAGAACTGTGGCTACTGCACACAAGCATAAGAATGTCGCTTCCGGCGAGGGCGCCTTGTCGCGTCTGGAATCCTCACGCTGGTTCACTCCGATTATTTTCCTGATCATTTTGATGTCGCTGGTCGTCCTGTTCAGCGACTTTGTCTTTTCCGATAAAATGCTGCACGGGTCCGACACACTCTCGGCCGGGTACTTTTTCAGATCACTGCTCGTCGATGGCATGAAAACAACCGGTTCGGTGCCGCAGTGGAACCCGTACATTTTCGGCGGGATGCCGTATATAGAAGCGTTCCACGGCGACATCTTCTATCCGCTCTCCTATCCATTCAAGCGGTTCATGCCGCTGGAACGCGGATTGGGCTGGAGTTTGTTCTGGCATATCTACCTGGCCGGCATCTTCATGTACCTGGCCGCACGACAATTCAAACTGGGAAAAACAGCGTCGATTGTCTCGGGCGTGGCGTACATGTTTGCACCGTATCTGGTATCGCTGGTGGCGCCGGGTCATGACGGCAAAATCTTCGTTACCACCCTTTTCCCGTTGGTCATTCTATTCATTGAGCGCGGCTTCGAGACAAGACCTCTGCTGAATTTTTCGATGCTTGGCCTCGTCATCGGGCTCATCATCTTGTCCCCTCACGCACAGATGTCGTACTTTACGCTCTGGGGAACGGCGTTGTACACGCTGTACAAAATGGTGATGGCCTACCTCGACACCAAAGCCCCGCTCAAATTTGTCTGGCCGGGATCACTCGCGGCCTATGCCGTAGTGATCGCTTTGCTACTTTCCGCTATTCAGTTTTATCCGGGCTACTACTACACGACCCACTTCTCGCCACGTGCCGACACCAAGCGAGGGTGGGACTGGGCGACTTCGTGGTCGATGCACGCCGAAGAAGGGATGAACCTTCTCATTCCAGAATTCTCGGGTGCGAACACCGAAAAGCCGGGTACGTATTACTGGGGCAAGAACGCTTTCAAGGACAATTCCGAAGCGGTCGGCGCCGTGACATTTTTCCTGGGACTTCTGGGATTTCTCATATCGCGCAAACGAGAACGTTGGTTCTTCGGTGGGCTGGCACTCTTTGCCTTCACCTACGGCCTTGGCGCATCGACACCGCTATTTAGTCTCTATTTTCTGATTCCGAAAGTCGACTCTCTTCGAGCGCCATCGATGATTATGTTCTTGTTTGCATTTTCGTTCGCGCTGTTGGCAGGATTCGGCGTGCATCATTTGCTGACGGCAAAAGACGAATCAGTTAAGCAGACTCAGAAATTCAGATATGTCCTCTGGGGCATCCCCGGCCTTTTCCTCCTCTTGGCACTTTTGTTTTCTGCCGCCGGACGCGGCATGATCTCGGCCTGGTGCTCGATGTTCTACAGCGACGCGGGCCGCCAGATGGTTCAGCAGAATGTCAGCCGGTTCGATCTCGCTATCCTGAATCTTCCCGCGATTCAATCGGGCGCCTGGATCGCCTTCTTCGTCACCCTGCTGGCCGCTTGTGCGATTTGGCTTGTGCGCGAACGAAAAATGGCGGCCGGAATTATGCTGGCCTTGGCGGCGCTGATCGTGATCGACGGCATGCGGTTCAACTCGCGGTTCATCGGAACGACCGACGCCAAGGAATACTTTTCTGATAACGCGATGACTCAATACCTGCGCACCAACGCCGAAGACTGGCGCGTCCTCAATCTGACCCAGCCGAAAGACGATCAATTGCCGTATCACCATATCGATGTGCCGGTCGGCTATCATGGTAACCAATTGCGTTGGTACGACGATCTCATTGGAAGTCTGGAAATCAAGAATATCTACAACCCACGGGTCATGAATCTTTTGGGCACCAAGTATCTGCTGAACGAAACCGGAAGCGAAATTCCTCCGAACTTCTTCGGCCCGGCGCCCGTAAAAGTTGCCAGTCAATATGGCCGCGCGCAGCTGGTGGAAAATGACAACGCTTTCCCCCGCGTCTATCTGGCACATCAATACAAAGTAATCTCGGACCGTCAACAGATCTATCCGGCCGTGTTAAATGGCACCGATGATCTGCGGCAGACCGTCTATCTCGAAGAAGAACCGGGCATGCAGTTTGGCAGCGCATCTTCGGGCGACTCGGCCTGGGTTACATCGCGCGTGGGCGACCATGTGACGGTCGGAGTAAAGACAGCCAATCCGCAACTGCTGGTGATGACCGAAACTTGGTTCGATGCCTGGCAAGTGACGATCGACAACCAACCGGCCAAGCTCTTGCGCGCCTATGGCGCCTTGCGAGCGGTCGCGATTCCGGCCGGTAATCACGAAGTCAAATTTGTGTTCCAATCTTCGCGGTATGCGAAGGGCAAGATGATGACACAGGCAACTGTGGCCTATCTGGTGCTGATCGTCGGACTTGCGGCGTTCATGCACTTCCGCTCGCGCAAGAAAGAGCATGGCCAGCCGGCATAAGGTTCGAGTTAATTTTCGAGTCAGATGACCGAATTCTAATGACGGTAAACTGTGGTCGGCGGCTTTAAATCTTCAGACTTTGCCTATGACCCCGTGCGACTTGCCTATTCGCTAAGACTTCACACCGACGAGCAATAGAATCATTTGGCGTTCGGCAAACACCAAGATTCGGCTCGGCGCATCACTCCTACCGATTTTCAATATTCAGATTTCCGTAGTTTGACATCCTGATCTGCCAAAAATTCAGCCGCCCCCCGAAGGGGGGCGGCCTTGGTGTGAACAGGATGGAAGAGGGAATTTATTCCACTAGTGGCACACTGCGCACGGAGTGAAGCTGATGTACAGGTAGTCGATCAGCGCCGACAAGTCGGAGATGTCGATACCATCAGCAATGTCACCATCGGTGTTCGCGGAAAGCGGGCACACCGGCGGAGTGAAGCTGATGTACAGGTAGTCGATCAGCGCCGACAAGTCGGAGATGTCAACACCCTTGCCCGGGTCGCCATCGACGTTGCCAGTGCGGCCGTCGATGCTATTGGTCAAGCAGCACGATCCACCACTGGAACAGGTGTTACCCAGAATTCCGTAGCAGGTCGAAACCGCTGTCCAGCCCCAGATCCACGAGTCTTCAATCGAGACCGAAGGATCGAAGCCGCCGACATAGGTGGTCGGCACAATCGCGCCACCGTGATTGGTGGAGACATAACCCGGAATGGCAGTCGCGGCCTTAGTGGCAGC